>JADZDJ010000304.1 GCA_020851115.1 Pirellulales bacterium | reverse complement strand
TTTGCAGCGCGACACTTCGCTAAAAGGAAGCATCCGCCGCAAACGCAAACGCTGCGGCTGGGATGAAGCTGTGTTTGAACGATTACTTGCCGGATTTACCGAGGTTTAACACTCGATTGCCCTGGGGAACGGGTGCCCCGCTTGACCCTCGGACGACCGGTTCACGTCGAGCGACGGACCCGGACAAAACGGGACCGTTACCCGGATGGTATGCCGTCAGCGTTAGCATGTTGCACCGGCGCGACCACGCCTATGACTATTTTCTGAAGTTTCGCCCGCTCGACATAGTTGGCTACTCAATATACATCTATCACATCACGTTGCACGACGCCAATCGTGCGCGCCGAGAACTGGGCCTCATCGAGCTTAATGATCCGCCAGCTATCAAGAAGCCTGGCGGCTGAATATAGAAAAACGAGTCAAACCATGATGTATGCCGGGAGTATTGCTGGGAACGTGGTTGACAGGTACGGTAGCCGCTCGGCGATTGTAAGGTTGCTGACGAATGCCTTTGTGCATTGCGCTCGCCAGTGCGTGGCAGCCGTACGCCCGGCGGAAGTGCTTGACGTCGGCTGCGCTTCGGGCGAACTTGCGGAGCGCCTTTTCTGGTCGGACGGGAGCGTAAGCGTCAGGAAGGGAGTAACCTATTACGGGATCGACAGCAGTGCCGAGCAGATTCAACACGCGCAGCGTCGTCACGGCGATGCAGGGCGATTCCAAGTCGCGCGAGCGGAATGCGTATCGTTTCCAGATTCATCGTTCGACCTGGTTATCGTGTGCGAAGTTCTGGAACACCTCGAAAGACCAGGAATCGCCCTGATGGAAATCGCGCGGCTGACGCGGAAGTTCGCGCTTATTAGCGTTCCGTGGGAGCCAGTTTGGAGAATCTGCAACTACGCTCGGGGCGCTTATTTGTCACAGTTCGGCAACACGCCGGGGCATGTTCAGTATTTCAGTCGCAAAGGGATCCGAGCGCTCGTCGCGCCGCATTTCGAAATCCTCAAAGAGTTGCATCCCTTTCCGTGGACGATGCTGCTCCTGCAGAAGCGCCAGCCCTAACCGACAGGGTCAGCGCGTACTTTTTCGTTGAAGATGGATCGGACCAGGAAAACCAGGTAAGAACGAATGCTCTTGACATAAGTTGCGACTTTCGCGCATGCATAGCGCAGTGCGCCGACACGGCCCTTCGTGTCAAGTTCAATTGAGCCTTCCTAGTTTCACGCATCGTATCCAGCTTGAAGCAAGAAGTACGCGCCAGCCCTGCCCTAACCGATGGCGCCGGGAGGACGATGGTCATGAAACTTATCATCCAAATCCCATGCTTTAACGAGGCGACGACGCTCCCCAAGACGCTCGCCGACCTGCCGAGGCAAATCGACGGAATCGATTGCATCGAGACGCTGGTCGTCGATGACGGCAGCACGGACCAGACCGTCGCCGTGGCGCTGGAGTGCGGCGCCGATCATATCGTGCGGCACAGCACCAACCGCGGGCTGGCTGGGGCGTTTGCGACGGGCGTCGATGCGGCGCTGCGCCTCGGCACCGACTTGATCGTGAACACGGACGCCGACAACCAGTATCCCGGAGCTTGCATTTCGTCGTTGGTTGCTCCGATTCTCTGCGGCGAATCCGAGATTGTCATTGGCAACCGCCAGCCCTGGCAAAACTGCGGCTTGCCAATTGCCAAAAGAGTCCTTCAGGCTATCGGAAGCCGATTCGTTGGCTGCCTGGCCGGAAGGCCTGTTCCCGACGCGGTCAGCGGCTTTCGGGCGCTATCGCGCGAGGCCGCCATGCGTCTCAACATCGTCACATCGTTCAGCTATACGATCGAGTCGCTCCTGCAGGCCAGTGAAAAAGGGATGGCCATAAAATTCATCCCCGTGTCAACGAATCCGACGCTGCGAAAGTCGCGGCTTTTCGGGTCCGTGTCGGAGTTTGTGCTGCGCTCCTCGGCAACGATGTTGCGCGTGCATGCGATGTTTCATCCACTGCGGATTTTCGTCTCGCTGGCAACGTTGCTCATCCTCGCCGGGGCTGTACCGATCGTGCGTTTTCTGTGGCTCGCATTAGCCGGTGGGAGCGGCGGCCACATCCAGTCGCTCGTCCTCGGAACGGCATTATTCATCGCCGGATGCGTTTTTCTCGCCCTCGGAGTCATCGCGGACCTGCTCTCGTACAACCGCCGGCTACTTGAATTGACGCTCGAAAAGGTCCGCCGCTTCGAGGCGGGTGGTACTCCGGCCGATCGGCCCTCCGCCGTGGCCCCTGGCTCCTAGTCGCCCGTGAAGGCATACCTCCCACACTTTTCTCGCCTTGTTAGTTGACTTCCGCCGTCGTCGGCCAGTAGAGTGAAGCGTTGGAACAGGGGTATCGTGGCGTCCGCAAAGGAATCTCGTATTCGCTGCCGAACGATGCTTTTCAGGATCGGCGGCGCCGCGGGGGGCGTTTCGTCGCGCTCGGGGGAGCCGCCGCTCGGCGAGTTCCTGGCGGACCACTAGCGACGTGGGGAAACTTCATGGCCCAGAGTGTTGCCGTTTGGGGAATCGACATTGGGCGCTGCGCCCTGAAAGCTCTTCGCTGCCGGCTGGATGATAACGCGATCGTCGCCGACGGGTTCGATTACATCGAATACCCGAAGCTGCTCACGCAGCCCGAGGCCGACGCGCCGCAGCTCATCAAAGAGGCGCTCGAACAATTTCTATCGCGTAATACGGTTAAGGGGGACCGGGTCGCGGTCAGCGTCTCGGGCGAATCGGGACTGGCCCGCTATTTCAAGCCGCCGCCGGTCGATGTGAAGAAAATCGCCGACATCGTCAAGTACGAAGCCCGGCAGCAGATCCCCTTTGCCCTGGAAGACGTCATCTGGGACTACCAGCGGATGGCGGGCGGACAGGAGGTCGATGGCTTCGCTTTGGATACGGAGATCGGCCTGTTTGCGATGAAACGCGAAGCGGTGAGCAAGGCGATGCAGCCGTACAACACGGCCAACATCGAGATCGATGTGATCCAGCTTGCGCCGATCGCGATTTACAACTACATCGCCTACGACGTGGCCAAGGAGTTGCCGGAGGGGCAGGACTACAACTCCGAGAGTCCGCCGCCGTCGCTCGTCGTGCTGTCGATCGGCACCGATACGACCGACCTGGTGGTGACGAACGGCTACCGCGTCTGGCAGCGCAACATTCCGCTCGGCGGCAACCACTTCACGCGGCAGCTTTCAAAGGAGCTGAAGCTGACGTTCGCCAAGGCCGAGCATCTGAA
>JADZDJ010000303.1 GCA_020851115.1 Pirellulales bacterium | reverse complement strand
TTGATGGTCCGAAAGCGCCCAATCGACCGTGCCGGGGGCGTAATACCATGCGACATTTTCCTCGGCCAGAAGCTGATCGACCGCCGGTCCCCACAAATACCGGTGCGTCAGGTCGCTGTCCGACAGCGCCGCATCGTCGTCATCGCCGAATTGCAAGATGATCTGATCGCTGTCATAGACGTAAGCCGCCGTCGCGTCAACGTCCGTGTCGCCGTCGCTATCCATTCGCTTGCCGATCAGCCGGTCAAAGGCGTCGTAGGTGCCTAGAACAAGTTGCGTCCCCTTTTTCCACTCGACTTCTCTCATTCACAAATACGACGCCTTACTTCAGTCTGAATTCAGGTCCAGGTGGGCCAATCATTAGCCAAACAAAGAAAAACACCCAAAGCATTACGAAAGACACGATGACAAACGTCTTTTTTAAAGTCAGCGGCGTGTTAGCCAGGACGCGACGGTATCGGATATGATGACGCTGCAAAGCAATTTGATAAAGTGTGGACAGAAGCACCGCAGCAGCTACTGCCCAATACTTGGGTGTTGCTGGCCATTTTCCTCCGGAAAGATATCGCCCGAGCCAGACGCCCAACTGAAGCATCCATGTATAAATCATGGTGCCCTTGCCCAGTATCGCTAGTAGCGGGACATCAGGACGCTCAGTCGTCTGCTCATCATCGCATTGCATTGCATCTCCGACAATTTTGTCGCCTGCCTGCGCCAAAGGGCCACACTTTGATTTTGGCAGATTCTACAAGCCAGGAAAGATTGTACCCTTATCGAGAGCCTTTTGTGCTCTAGCAAACCACATTCTCAAGGCAAGACTGGTACCTTCTGCCTCGGCTGCTGCACCCCCGATTTCAATTGCAGCCCATCCACCACCAACAATGAACAACGTCCATCCGGTAGCCTTTCCAAAATGTCCACCATCCGCTATCTGTCGGTCTATTGTGCCAGGGAACCACGTACCACCAATACCCAGGCGGCTCGCCGCCTTTGCTGTAACTTGGCGGCTTGATCGTGCCCGGCGCGTGATATGGTAGACGCGGCACTATGAACGTGTTACCCGTATTCGGATTCGTCCAATAGATCGGGTGTGCTGCAAACCATGCCTGTCCAGCGGGATCGTCAACGGGGAATCGCCCACTCGGGTCAACGTAAATCGTCGAACTATTGTACGCGTAGCGATACAGGTTCGGATCTCCCGCATCAAAGCCCGCGCTGTCTTCGCTCAGCCAGCGGCCGGTCTTTGCATCATACCACCGTCCGCCGCCGTCTGCACTGCCGTTCCATTGCAGCCCCGTGTCGGCATCGAATATCCTCCCCGTGTAGCCGAACGCTAGGTCGTGGCTGGGGCTCGTTTGGCTAAGCTTGTTGCCGAAGCTGTCGTAGGCGTTGTGATCGACGACGCTGGCCGTGTCGGCGCCGGAATCGTATTGCACCACGTCGCGCACCGTGTTCTGATGGTCCCCCAGCGCCCACGAGACCGTGCCGGCCGAAGCCAGTGACGTCACCGCTTCATCCGCCAATAGCTGATCCACCGCCGGACCCCACAGGTAGCGGTGCGTCAGGTCGCTGTCCGACAGCGCCGCATCGTCGTCATCGCCGAATTGCAAGACAATCTGATCGCCGTCGTAGACGTAGGCTTCCGTGGCGTCAACGCCCGTGTCGCCATCGCTGTCGACGCGCTTGCCGATCAGCCGGTCGAAGGCGTCGTAGAGGTAGCTGACTTTCTGCTGCAAATCATCGCCGCTGTCGTAATCGCTGACCGATGCCAGCCGGTTGCGGTGGTCTCACTCAAAAATCGAGTAATCGCCGCCGGTTTTCTCCGTCCGCTGGATGAGATTCCCTTCGCCGTCGTATTTGTAGGTAAACGTGCCGTCGTCTTCCAGCAAGTTGTTGTCATCGGTCGTGTAGGTGACGCTGCCGCCGCTGTTCTCGACATCGATCCGGTTGCCGTTGTCGTCATACGAATAACTTTCGTCGGTGAGCGAATCGTAGTCGGCCCCGACAAGCTGTCCGCTGGCGTCGTAGGTGTAATCGGCGTCTTCGCCCGAGTGCTCGGTGTTGCTGAACGACATCGGCCGGTCGGCCGGATCCCAGGTCCAGGCATAGCCGGCGACAGTGCTCAAGCCGCTGCCGTCGTTCCGCTCGTGCAGCAAGCCGTCGATCCGTCCCACGCCGTCGTAGCCGTAGGTGCTTTGGGCCACCAGTTGTGAGGTTCCGGTCGTGGCGTAGCGTTTGATCGCGTCAAACTGCCCATCGGCATTGTAGGTGAAATCGACGCGCTTGGCTGCCACGGCGTTACCGATGCCGCCAATGCCAGATTGCTTCAACAGCGTCGGCCGGCTCAGCGCGTCGTAGCTATATTGGTTGTAGAAATCGAAAGTGGAATCGAGCTGCGTAGATTGCTCCGAGCGCCGGCCGAGATCGTCGTAACCAAAAATGAAACTCACGATCGGAGACAGGCCGGCGAGCGTCTGGATGTCTTGCGCGACGCGGTTAAGATTGTCGTAGTAGTAGGTGTAATCGGCCCCGACGGGGGCGTCGCTGCCGTCGCGGTCGGTGACGGTGTGCAATCGGCCCCCTTGGTCGTAGGCGTAGCCGATCGTGCGCTCGACCGTGGCCGAGGCATCGAGTTTGGTCATCGTATTCGGGGAGATGCCTGGCAACCGATCCGTCGCTGGACAACGAGTTCGCGAAAAACTACCGTAAGGTAGTTGCGCTCAGCGTGCGCGTATTTTTTAACAGGCAAACTTGACCATGACAGTGCTTTTTCCCCCTGACAGTGCTTTTCTTCCTCTGTCCGCCCTATTTCTTGCGACTAATGCGTCTCCTGCACCCAAGCGTCATACTCTTTCATGCCTAGCTTTTCGAAAGCAACGGTAACTCTTTTTGAAAGTTCTCGACTTTCGCGATTACCGTGGAGTAATGCCCAAATGATCACAGGCACCAACCCCATCTCTTTACCCCTACGAACACTGGGCCATCTATCGTCGCGGGGCATCTTAACGAGCACAGCAGCACCATGAGCAAAGACCAAACCGCCGCTGTCGTCACGGCAGAATTCGTGGTGCCATGTTTTCCCCCAGCCCACCGCCTCCCAGATGCCGTAGACGCGGGGGTCCTCATCAAAACGCCAAATCGTTAAGCCACTTAAGTCGGGTGATTTCCACCACTCGACAGCTTGTTCCTGTTTTATAAACGCCATTGCCGTCGTCAAAACTTAATAATTGAATGAATCACGACACTGAAGCAGTTGTAGACTGCCGTTTCTTCTGCTGCAGCTGTTGCCGCGAATCCCGGATTCCAAAAAGGAGCGGGGACACTGGCCCATGGCACCCAGCTCCAAGCTCCGGCATGTGGAATTACCGTCATTGCACCCACATCACCAACCGCTCCCAATGTTGTACCTTCGACCGTGACAGCGAAGTGTAAATTCCCACTCCAACTCCCAACGTTAATCCAGCCCAACGATGGGACACCAAATAATGCGAATCCACCTGCCACTACAGCCGCAGTAATCCCGACAACCGCCGCTGTCTGTGCCGTCGGCGAATTGTTGTAAGCCCACTTCCATTGCTGCGGGAAACTTGGTGGACCATTTCGGCCGTAGCTTGGCGCGTTAAACACACCCAAGCCACTGGGCGGCACCCTAAACTTCTTTCCCGTGTTTGGATTCGTCCAATAGATCGGGTGTGCTGCAAACCATGCCTGTCCAGCGGGATCGTCAACGGGGAATCGCCCACTCGGGTCAACGTAAATCGTCGAACTATTGTACGCGTAGCGATACAAATTCGGATCACCAGCATTAAAGCCTATGCGATCTTTACTCAGCCAGCGGCCGGTGGCGGAATCGTACCAGCGGCCGCCGCCTTGATCGCTGCCGTTCCATTGTAGGCCGGTGTCGTCATCATGATAGCGGCCGGTGTAGCCGAACAGCGAATCGACGGCGGGCGCATCCAGCCGGTTGCCGAAGGCGTCGTATTGGGCGTGGTCGACGACGGTGGTCGTGCCGCCGCTGGACCGCACCCAGTCGCGCACGGTGTTTTGATGGTCCGAAAGCGCCCAGTCGGCCGTGCCGGGGGCGTAATACCATGCGACATTTTCCTCGGCCAGAATCTGATCGACCGCCGGTCCCCACAGGTAGCGGTTTTTGAGGTCGCTGAGCGTCAGGGCCGCTGCGTCATCGTCGGCAAACCGCAGCACGATCTGGTTGCCGTCGTAGACGTAGGTTTCGGTGGCCTCGACCGCCGCATCGGCGTCGGTGTTGGAGCGCTTGCCGATCAAGCGGTCGAAGGCGTCGTAAAGACAGGTAAACCGATCACGAGAATTCCACTTCTCGTGGGCCTCTTGAAGGATGGCGCTTCATTCTCTGCAGAACGCGATCGTCCGTGCCGTGCAGTTTGCTTGGAGTCGGACTCGCAAATGCAACGCCTTCATGAGCGAGTTACGCTACGTTGATCGCGTTAGGGCCTGGTATCGGTTTGTGCCCCGGTAAGATCATTCACAAGCTAGCCGATATCCAATGCCTTGCTCGGTGAGTAGGTAACGCGGTCGCGCTGGATCAGTTTCCAACTTGCGACGAAGGCTGGCCATGAATACTCGCAAATAGTGCGTTTCTTGAACTTGATCGGGGCCCCAGACCTGTTTTAGTAGTTGTCGGTGGGTAAGCACTTTGCCGGCATGACGAATCAAGGTAGTCAGCAGTTTGTATTCGATGGGTGTGAGGTGTATCTCGCGATCGGATACGAAAATACGCCGCGTCGACAGATCTACTTTCAACTCACCGCTTTCAAACGTCGTAGTTGATCCGTCGTCGCCCACGCGATTCGCGTGTCGGAGGGCAACGCGAATCCGAGCTAGCAGCTCGCCGGTACTGAACGGCTTCGTAAGGTAGTCGTCCGCCCCGTTGTCGAGCGCCTGAATCTTTTGCTGCTCCTGATCGCGAGCGGAGAGCACGATGATCGGAGCCGTCATCCATTCTCGTAACCTCTGGATGACTTGCTGACCGTCCATATCGGGCAGGCCAAGATCGAGAATCACCAAATCGGGCGGCGTTTGCACCGCGTGCTGCAAGGCCTGCTGCGCGGCGCCAACCTCATCGACCAGATAGTCGGCACCTGCTAACGCAGCGCCTACAAACTTTCGAATGGGCAATTCGTCTTCGACCAACAATACACGCGGGAGCATCGCGGCCATTTCAGGTTCGCCCCGTGGCGGCGACCAACTCAGCATCGACTCGCGGCGGCGTCTCATTGCAAGGAAGGTTGATTGTGAATTCAGCGCCGCCGCGACGTCGGTTCGATGCGGTAATCTTGCCGTGATGGGCATCAATGATCGCCCGACAAATCGCTAGGCCGAGTCCGACGCCGCGCCGGCCATCCGGCGACACGCTCGCGCCGCGAAAGAACTTGTCGAACACCTTTTCTTCGCTGCCGGGCGGCAGGCCAGGCCCATTGTCGGCCACGCGAATCTCAATGGATCGTTCCTTGATGGCCGCCGAAATCTCGATCGCACTACCTGCCGGCGTGTAGCGCGAGGCGTTTTCCAGGAGGTTCACCAAAACCTGTTCCATGAGGAAACCGTCGATATTCAGCAGCGGAAAATCGGCGGGAATATTAACGTACACACGATGATGTTGCAGTTCCCGTTTGGCCGAATTTAGTGCGATCCCGGCGACTTCCTCGAGAACGTGCCATTGCCGGTTGAGTGTGATCGAGCCCGCGTCGAGCCGAGCCATTTCCAGCAGGTTTTCCACCAACCGCGTCAGCCGATGCGATTCTTCGACAATCGTTTGAAGTGACTCTCGATCGGTATCTGAAGCCGTATCGCGCAATCCTGACGCCGTACCCGCGATCGTGGCCAGCGGTGTGCGCAGGTCGTGCGACACCGAGTTCAATAGCGAATTGCGAAGCTGCTCGGATCGCACTTGCAGCTCAGCTTCGTGCGCTTTCAACATCGATTGATCCCGTTCGAGCGACAGCGCAATCAGGCTACCGCAGGTCTCTAGCAGTCGAACCTGCTCTGGATTGAGAAAGTGGTTTGGTTCATGCGGCGCGATGCCGAGTGAACCGAGCACCTGTTGCGAACCAGCGAGCGCGACAAACAGGGCGGTCGCGTTGGGCAAGGTGTTGGTGTTCGCACCGGCCGTGCGGCCGTTGGTGGCAACCCATTGAGCGACGACTTCGTTGATCGGATTTTGCACGATCGACGATCGCTCGCCAAATCGGAGCAAAGCATCATCCCTGGACTCGCGGAGGTAAATCACTACTTCGCCGTCAAAAATCTCCTCTAACTGTCGCCCTGCCGTACGCACCAAGAAGTCGGAGCCGGCCAGCTCAGTCAATTGCCGCGTCATGCGATAAAGCTGTGCCGTTCGATGTTCCTGCTGCTGCGAAGCCCGCAATTGCGATTGCAATCGACTCGTCAATTCGCTAATCAACAGCCCGATTCCGAGCATGACGGCAAACGTAATAAGGTACTCCGTATCGCTGACGGCGAATGTCAAATGCGGCGCGACCAGGAAAAAGTCGAACAATAATACGCACGCAATCGACGCGGCCACGGAAGGCCCGCGGCCGAACAGTCTCGCCACGATTGCGACTCCCGCCAGATAGATCATTACGATGTTGGCGTCGGCCAAGCCCGCCCGCCACGCTTCCCAGGCCAGCAGTGTGCAACACGCGACGATCGCTCCAGCTTTGAAGTAGTCGTTCCAGCGAGTGCCTTTGGGCGGCGATCCGTACTGAATTGGCGCCGTCTCATCGCCTTCGCCGCTCACGACGTAGACATCGATATCACCGCTCTTGCTCAGCAACTGATCGACCACAGTGCCGACAATCCACTGCTTCCAGCGCGGTTGGGCCGATTTGCCGGCAACGATCTTTGTCACATTCCTTGAATGTGCGAAATCGAGGAGTGTATCGGCCACATTTCCGCCGACAAGCGTCAATGTTTCTGCGCCAAGCTGTTCCGCGAAACGAAGGTTGCGAGAGGTTTGTTCTTTTAGAAAAGGCGCGCTGTGACGCTCGATGCCTCGGTCGACGGCAACCGCCAACCACTCGGCGCCGAGCGAACTTGCCAGCCGCTTAGTGGCTCGTATGATCCGCGCGTTTGTGGGGCTGGGACCGACGCAGACGAGTAGCCGATCACTCGTCAACCAGGGCGAAACGGAAGCTCGTTCGAGCCGGGCATTTTCGACGTCGCGCTGGACACGACTTGCTGCTTGCCGCAGCGACAGCTCGCGTAATGCGACCAAGTTTCCCTTTTGAAAGAAGTTCTTGAGCGCCTGTTCCGCTTGCTTCGGAATGTAAACCTTACCCGCTGCCAATCGATCCATCAATGCATCTGGAGTAATATCGATCAGTTCAATTTCATCGGCTCGTTCCACGACCGTGTCGGGCAGCGTCTCCTTGACGACCACGCTGGTGATTTGCGAAATCACATCGTTCAAGCTCTCGATATGCTGCACATTGAGAGTCGTCCAGACGTCGACGCCCGCAGACAGCAGTTCTTCAACATCCTGCCACCGCTTGGGATGGCGCATTCCCACCGCGTTTGTATGCGCGAGTTCGTCGACGACGACGATTTCCGGCCGACGCGCCAGCGCGGCATCCAAATCGAACTCGTGCAGCATTGCGCCGCGATAGGCGATGCTCAACGTCGGCAGGGACTCCAGACCCTTGAGAATCGCTTCAGTTTCCAGCCGGCCATGAAGTTCCACGTAGCCGACGACGATGTCGGTTCCCACAACACGTTGCGCTTGGGCGGCTTTCAACATCGCATAGGTTTTGCCCACTCCGGCCGCGTATCCAAAAAAGATCCTCAGCTTTCCGCGCGTCGCGCGGTGCTCTTCCTCGCGAACTCTGGCGAGAAGCGCGTCGGGGTCTGGTCGCTCTTTGTTCATAGATCGTACTCGCGTTTTCCCCATTATAACCATGCGGTTGTTCGTCACCGACTGGCCATTTGCCAGGGAAAGGTATGGGTGCGGCCAACCAATCGAGAATGCCGTAGAACCAGTTTCGGACCCACGCCCGAAATTCCATTGCCCGAGTCCTATTGTTTTGAAACCTACCCGACCTGATCCTTGAAGTGTTCATGAATAAATTATTCGCGCAGCGGTGTACTTAATAGACGGGATCTCTATCTGAGATTATCTAATGCCAGGTTGAGCTTCAGCACATTGACTCGTGGCTCACCGAGAACGCCGAACGTGCGCCCTTCTGTTTGCTCAGAAACTAATTCGCGCACCTTGGCTGGTTCAAGAGATCGCGCTTTGGCGACACGGACGACCTGGAACTCCGCGGCCGCCGGGCTGATATGCGGGTCGAGCCCGCTGCCAGAAGCTGTAACCAGATCCACTGGAACGGGCCTCGATTGTTCCGGGTGCGCACGTTGAAGCAACACCACGCGATCGCGAACGACAGCTAGCTGAACCGGGTTTGTTGGCCCAGCATTGCTGCCATTCGATGCGGCGCTGTTGTAGCCGCACGCCGAAGGTCGCCCCCAAAAATAACGCGGGCCATCGAACTGCTGGCCGATGAACTCAGAGCCGACTCGTGTGCCGTGGCGCTCAATCCAGCTACCGTTCGCCCGGTGGGAAAATACAAGCTGTGCGATGCAGGTCATTGCAAGCGGATAAACCACTCCCGTGACAATGGTCAGCACGAGGAACAACAGAATGGATTGCCGAAGCGTCTTCATCGAATTCTCTCATGCGAATCTTAGAGCAACCAGGAGCACGTCGATTCCTTTGATGCCGACAAACGGCACGACGAGGCCACCAAGGCCATAGATCAACAGGTTATCGCGCAAGAGCCGGGCCGCGCCGACGGTGCGATAGGGAACGCCGCGCAGCGCCAACGGGATCAACGCGACAATAATCAGCGCGTTGAAAATGACGGCCGAAAGGATTGCGCTTGCCGGCGTCGCCAAGCGCATGACGTTGAGCGATTCAAGTACGGGGTAAGTCGTGGCAAACGCGGCCGGGATAATCGCAAAATACTTGGCCACATCGTTTGCAAGGCTAAAGGTCGTCAGAGAGCCGCGCGTCATCAGCAACTGCTTGCCGATTTCAACGATCTCAATCAGCTTCGTGGGGTTGGAATCGAGATCGACCATGTTACCCGCCTCTTTGGCGGCTTGTGTACCAGAATTCATGGCTACGGCCACCTCGGCCTGGGCAAGCGCCGGTGAATCGTTCGTGCCGTCGCCCGTCATGGCCACCAGCCGGCCTCCGTGCTGATAGTCACGAATCATTTTCAACTTCGCTTCCGGCGTGGCTTCCGCCAGGAAATCGTCGACGCCGGCCTCGGCGGCAATAGCCGCTGCGGTTTGCGGATTGTCACCCGTGATCATGACGGTTTTGATGCCCATTCGGCGTAGTTCGATAAATCGCTCTTTGATACCGCCCTTCACGATGTCTTTCAGATGGATCACTCCGAGCGTCTTCGTCCCGTCTGCCACCACGAGCGGCGTACCGCCACGACGAGAGATTTGATCGACCGATTCACGTATGCCGCTACCCAATGCGCCGCCTTGCTCCGTGACAAACCTTTCAATACTCTGAGCAGCTCCTTTGCGGATGCGCCGCCCATCCATATCGACGCCGCTCAGCCGAGTCTGCGCTGAGAACGGAATGAACTGCGCACCCAAGCCATGCACGCTGCGGCCGCGTAACCCGTACTTCTCTTTCGCCAGTACAACGATGCTGCGGCCTTCTGGCGTTTCGTCTGCCAACGAGGCCAACTGCGCGGCGTCCGCCAGGTGTGGAAGATCTACACCGTCGGCCGGAACGAACTCCACGGCCTGTCGATTTCCCATCGTGATCGTACCGGTCTTGTCCAGAAGCAACACGTCGACATCGCCTGCGGCTTCGACCGCGCGGCCGGATGTTGCGATCACGTTGGCCTGAATCATGCGATCCATGCCGGCGATTCCAATCGCCGAGAGCAACCCACCTATCGTCGTCGGTATCAGACACACCAAGAGCGCGACGAGCACGGTGATCGTGATCGGTGAGCCGTACCCGGCAGCCGCAACACTGTACTTCGAAAACGGCAAGAGTGTTGCGCAAACGGCAAGAAAGATGATCGTCATCGCGGCAAGTAAAATATCCAGAGCGATCTCGTTCGGCGTCTTTTGTCGCTTGGCTCCTTCGACAAGCCCTATCATCCGGTCGAGAAACGATTCGCCGGGGTTCGTCGTGACTCGCACGATAAGCCAATCGGAAAGCACACGAGTACCGCCGGTGACGCTGCTACGGTCGCCGCCGCTCTCGCGGATCACCGGGGCACTTTCGCCCGTGATTGCGCTTTCATCGACCGAGGCGACGCCTTCGATCACCTCGCCGTCGCTGGGGATCACATCGCCAGCCTCGACGAGCACAATATCGTCCTTCTGCAACAAGGCCGCCGAAACGGGACGGCGTTTGGCGCCTCGCTGGGCCGCGTCGAGCTTTTTGGCTGGTACGTCGCGCCTCGTTGCCCGCAGCGAATCCGCCTGCGCTTTTCCGCGCCCCTCGGCCATCGCCTCGGCAAAGTTCGCGAACAGCACGGTGAACCACAACCAGACGGATACCCCGAAGATGAACCCGGTCGATTCCAGGCCCGGAGTTGCAATCGCATGAATGCCCAATGAGGTCGTTAACATGCTTCCAACGTACACCGTGAACATCACGGGGTTGCGAAGCTGGTGTTTAGGATTCAGTTTCCAGAACGACTCAAGCGTCGCTCGCCATAAAATCGCCAAGTCGAACAGCGAGCGTGATTTAGTCGTGCTTGACATGAGTAAATGTCCAGAATTTGTTTACCACGCGAACGTGTTTCTGCGGAAATCACTTTGCCGCAATCATTTGCAAATGCTCGACGATCGGACCGAGCGCGAGCGCCGGAACGAACGTCAGGGCACCGACCAGCAGGATTATGCCTACGAGCATCGCCACAAACAGCGGCCGATGGGTCGGCAATGTGCCCGCGCCGGGCGGCGTGTATTTTTTGCGCGCGAGCGAGCCAGCAATCGCCAATGTCGGTATCATCAGCCAGTAGCGAGAGGCGAACATCGCCAACCCCAACGCGACGTGATAGAACGTCGCGTTCGCCGTCAGGCCCGCGAATGCGCTGCCGTTGTTGTTTCCCGCAGAAGAAAATGCATACAGTACTTCGGAAAAACCGTGCGCGCCTGGGTTATTGAGGTTCCCTTTCGCTTCACCGCCGCTGAAGTATCTCAGCCCCGGCCCGGAAACGGCGATTGCCGTTCCAATCAGTACAACCAAGGGTGGAATCAAAATCACCAGCGATGCCATTTTCATTTCGAACACATCGATTTTCTTGCCAAGATACTCGGGTGTGCGTCCAACCATCAGCCCGGCGACGAACACGGCGACGATTACGAACATCAACATGCCGTACAGTCCGCTACCGACGCCGCCGAAGACAATCTCGCCAAGCTGCATAAGCCACATCGGCACCAGTCCGCCGAGTGGCGTGTACGAATCGTGCATCGAGTTAACACAGCCGTTGGAGGCTGCCGTCGTCGCCGCGGCCCACAACCCGGAATTCACGATGCCAAAACGAGTTTCTTTACCTTCCATATTTCCGCCCGCTTGTCCATCGCTGGCAATCTGATCGACACCGATCGCGCTATACCCTGGCACGCCCTGCTGCTCCTGCCAGACGGCGATTATCGTCAGCGGCACGAAGATGGCGACCATCGCTGCCAATACGGCCCAGCCTTGCCGCGTATCGCCGACCATCGTGCCGAATGTATAGCACAGCGCGGCCGGAATCAGGAGGATTGCCAGCAGTTCTAAAAAATTGGATAGTGGTGTTGCGTTTTCGAACGGATGGGCCGAGTTCACGTTGAAGAACCCGCCGCCGTTCGTGCCAAGCTGTTTAATCGCGATCTGCGAAGCGGCCGGACCCATGGGGAGCGTTTGTTCTGTAACTCGCGAGCCGTCGGCGGCGTTTGTCGGCTGTAGAACCGAAGCGACGGCATACGACTTCAGGTTTTGAATGACGCCCTGAGACACAAGTGCGAGCGTCAGCACAGTCGAGAGTGGCACAAGAATGTAAATGGTCGACCGGACGAGGTCGAACCAGAAGTTGCCAATCGTCTGTGCCGTTCGCCGCGCGATGCCGCGAATGAGAGCGACGAGAACCGCCATGCCCGACGCCGCCGACACAAAGTTCTGCACGGTAAGCCCGAGCATTTGCGACAGGTAGCTCAGCGTCGTCTCGCCGCCATAACTTTGCCAATTCGTATTTGTCACAAAACTCGATGCCGTATTAAATGCCAGGCCGGGGGTCACCCCGGTAAAATGCTGCGGGTTCAATGGCAGCAATCCCTGCAAACGCAGAATCGCATACACTGCCAGGAAGCCGATTGCGTTGAACGCGAGAACGGCCGTCAAATAGCGACGCCAGCTCATTTCCACTTTCGAATCGATTCCCGCGAGTCGATAAATAACGCGCTCGAGCCTGCCGAACAATCGCTCCAAGCCGTAGCAAGGCTCGCCCTGATAGACCCGCGCCATGTACCAGCCTAGCGGTTTGACCAGCAGGGCAAGTACGGCGAAAAAGAGAATTAACTGGATCCAAACTTGGGATGTCATGCGAACCACTCCGGCTTCAGCAACGCGATCAATAAGTAAACCACCAACCCTAGCGACAGCACGAGGCCAACTAGATCCGTTCCGTTCATCACTTGTCTCCCATCAGTCGGTCGCTCAATTTCATGAGTAGCCATGACATCACACCAAACCCGGCCGCAACAACCAGCATTAAAACGTCTTGCATGCTCGATAGATTCCTTTTCCTTTCACCCCTCAGATTTAATCGTGGCCTACCACGTACGTGACCTGCCTCTGAGAGGAATTCTAGCGAGTCGCGCATCAAGATTGACTCAAAACTACCCGCGAGATCCTCAAGAAAGTATCAAGGCGAGTGGAATTGACACAAATGAACCTCGCCGGCGACGATGCCGCAGACCTTGCGATCGCGGAATCGCTGAGCGCCATCCGAACGCTCCGAAATCATTCACCGCGGTATCGACTCCCATCGATCTCGAGGTGGCGTCAAGTGAATCGGAAATACGGCCAATCGATACCATCCACCCTCTCGATATGCCCCTGGGTCGCCATCGACTGTCAATCGCGATGCGTGGCGGCAATGACCCGCACATCGGCATAAATTGGTCGCTCTCCACCAACCCGCTCAAACATTCCGTCCTGTAAGTTACAGAGCCGTCCGATCGCCAGATCGCGGGCCAATTCCCGCACCGAGGGGGCTAGCGCTCCCGGGCGCAGTACGCCGGCGGCAACGGCAAATTTCACTTGCCGCACGATTGGATCGTCGATCGCCAAGTCGTTCTGGGGGTCCCTCTGAAAGAGCCGTGGATCAACTGTCCTAGCGAAATAGTACCGCAGTGGATTCGAGCGGCGTTGTCAACTATTTTTTTGTACGGTGGGAAGTTAAACTCTGACGAACCGCCGCAGATGAAATTCGGCTCGTGGGACCGTTTGATGCCCCCAAACGTACTCCTTACGCTCCGCCATGAGGAAGAAGCGGCATGGAAATCGTTTTCGCAGTTCGGTCTTCACGGCGGAGCGTGAAGAGTTGACTGCACAGCTTCAACACCGGGCGATGCCCAACCCACGCACGAAATCATGGACGAAACAATCTCTCCTGCGCCAAAGTGGCGGCCATTGAATCGCACCGACCGCCGCGTGGCCGGTGTTTTGATCGAAAAGGCCAAGACCACGCCCGACCAATATCCGATGACACTCAATGGCCTCGTGACTGGTTGTAACCAAAAAAGCAACCGCGATCCGCAGATGCAGCTCGAAGAAGACTCGGTCATGGATTCGCTCGATCGGCTCAAGTCGATCGGGGCCGCCAGCGAAGTGCAGGGAAGCGGCCGAGTGCCGAAATTTCGGCACTTGCTCTACGAATGGCTCGGGGTCGATAAAGTCGAACTGGCGGTGGTGGGTGAGTTGCTGCTCCGCGGAGCGCAAACTGAAGGGGAGCTGCGCGGCCGCGTTTCACGAATGGAGCCAATCGCCGATTTGAACGCCATGCGGACGATCTTCAGCGCTCTGAAGGCGAAGAATCTCGTCGTCGAGCTAACGCCGCCAGGACGCGGACAGATGATTTCGCACAATCTTTATGAGCCGGATGAGCTTGAACGGCTCAAGGAGCGACTCGGTTCGTCGGGCGGCGGTGATGAATCGGCACTGATGGCCAGTCGGCCTCGGCCAGATGCGCCAGCACCGCACGTTTCGGCCGAGGCGTCCCCAATGGATGTCAGCCGGCCGCGAGAAGAAATGCAATCGCTGCGGACAGAATTGGCCGACCTGCGGCGAGAATTGGAAACGCTCGTCGAGACTGTACGTCAACAGGAACGAGCCTTGAACGACTTGCGATCATCGCTGGGGGGATAAGGAGAAAATCTGAATGCGGGCCCGGGGCGGGCGGAATTCAGATTTTGGATTTGAGTTTGCGATCGGCTATTTCTCCACGAACTTCCAGCCCGCTGGAAACTGCAATTCTCGCTGCGCAACGGCAGCCCACGGCGTTCCTTGGTGTTGCTCGATAACGCGCTTTAGATAGACGCGAGAAGATTTGGCCATTTTGTCGAGCGCGCTGGCGGCGGCGATTTCATCGGCAGGCTCCAACACCCAGCGTTTGCTTTCCGGGTTGGCGAACTTCTTGCCTTGTTTCAGAGTGGCCAACATCGCGTTATAACCTTCGAGCCGCGCCTTGGCCGACAGCGCGCGGCCCATCGCCAAGTCGTAACCAGCCTGCCAACGAGCACCAGTTAAATTTGTGCGCTCGGATTCGCCTGCGACCAGCGCGTCGTACAATTGTTGCATGGGCTGATCCTTGATCGCGGCCGCCTCTTGGGCTCGCGTAATGTTCTTGGCGAGCTGTGCTTCGTTGGAGCTGGGCACGAATTCGGCACTCATTGCTTCCAGGCCAATTTGCGCGGGAAGCAATGCTGCATTGTGCAGCGCCATGCGGCATTTGTTTTCAGCGAGCAGCCGGCGATATTGCGCTTCGTCTACGTAATCGGGCGTATATCGTTCGAGTAATTCGGCTTTAATGCCCCCTGTGGTCGGATCGATTTCCCAGCCGATCATCGCCATGTCGCGCAGGCGGAAAAAGCGTCCGCCCGATTGGCGGCAAAGTCGCTCCAACCCGAAAGGGCCGTAGCCCGAGTCTCCCAGATCGGACATCCCCTGTTGACCGGGGAGCGCGAGTCGAATTCGTTCGGCAAACAAGGACTCGCTAGGGGTATGTTCGTCACTCGGTTCACGCTGCGTTCGGCCGCGAACCGTTTGAGCGACGGATGGACCGAAGCGCGCTGCTGGTCCGATGCCGAAAACCTCAATGGCGGCCCGCTTTAACGAGACCAAGACAGGATCGGCGTCGCTCAGGTCATCGCCCGACGATGCACCGACAACCACGAACATGACTTCCGAACCGCTCGAAGTTCGCGCCGCGAATTTTTCGACGGCTTGTCGAACCGCACCATACAGATTGATTCGTTCACTATTCTTGCCTTTCAAATTGGCAAGCGCCGATTTCAACTCGTCGGCTTTCTTGGTCGGATTGGGCGTGGCCCAATGCACCGCGACGTCATAGCCGATGACTGCCATTTCGAGCTTGCCTGGATGTTCGTCGCCGAGCTGCTGCATTACTTGGCCGATCGAATCGATCGATCCGCGGCGGAGCGATTCGGCCGCCGATGAAAGTTCCAACAGCCAGACCACCAACGTTGGTCGCAGCGATAGGGCCTCACGGATTTCGCTGCCAACGCGTTTGACGGCACGTTCTTCGTCCACGTTCATGCCCGCCATGCCCAAGCTCATGTCGGGGGAAAACTGATCGGGCACGGCGGATTTTTGCTGCTTCTTCGCGGGCATCGGCCGCGGCTTGGCATTACGCTGCGCTATGGCTGGCGCGGTGGCATTCCCTCGATCGACCGATAGCTTTGTTGGATCGTCGGCGAACAAACTTGCCGCATTTGCCAGCAACACCAATTGGGCCACTCCCGTGATGAGATTGGGGCAGCGAATCGACCGCGACAGCAATCGGAGAGTTACCATAAGATCCAAAACCTGGGTCCGAAGGACTGGCAATTCGACCTTGCGAATCACTTGGAATTCAATTGAAGCACCGCTTGTTTCCAAGTGGGGCCGCTGGGAAATGCATCATCTATCGACTGGCGAGAATTGATCCGCCAATCGCCCCAGAAAACCATTTACATCCAAGACTCGGGGCTGTTATGTCAAGCAAGAATCCTTGACTATAGTATGCTCAGAATTGCCGGCGCATAAAAAATCGGGGTCCCTGACGTGTCAATTACACATTGACGGTGCAGGACAGTCAGGGGCAAGGCAACCGTCCAGCCGATACGCGTCAGAGACCCCGCGGGCCATCGAAAAGGGTTTGTCGGCATGCCGACGACAGTTAATAATGCAAGTGCCGTTCCAAGATTAACTTTGAACAGTTTTTGTCGGAAATTATTAGTCTTAAAGTATTATGGCAAAGCAACTTATGATTATTCGTATGATGCATTGGCCATAGCATTACCCACTGGGGCAACTTGCTACACCTGTGGCAAACTGCTGATCGGCCTTGCGCAGCACTCTATTTACTGGAGGGGCAAGAGTCGAGCGAGCCGAAGTCGTCCCAAATTGAGATTTCGGCCAGAATTCTGGTTGCATACGATTTCAACACGATCGGCTCCCGGCAGGAAGTGGCTGGACGACTACCGCCTTGTCATGAACGCGGTACTGAAGGCCGATTTTGGTTTAGGCACGCTATGACTGCACACCATCCGATCAATGTCTTGCCTGTTGATGCACGGCGAGTCCTGATCGTCGTCAATCGCGCCGCTGGGGCCGGCGCACGTGAAGGTGCGGCCGATCGCCTGATTGCGGAATTATCGGCACGGCGATGCAAAGCTGAATTGGTCGGATCGTTGTCGGAATTGTCGGAACAAGCCGCGGAATTGCAGCATTCTGGCGAATTGCGATCGGTCGTCGCCATCGGCGGCGATGGCACAGCGGCGGAGATCGTGAATCGAACGAACTCCGGTACTCCGGTCGCCGTTTATCCGACCGGTACGGAAAATTTGCTCGCCAAGCATCTTGGAATTGGCAAGAATGCCGCAGAAATCGCCGAAATCATCGCCGGTGGCCGGACGGTTTGTCTCGATGCCGGCCGGGCCAGTATGCGCCTTTTCCTGTTGATGGCAAGTGCCGGTTTTGATGCCGACGTGGTTCAGCGGCTGCACACAGAACGTTCAGGAAACATTCGACATGAGTCATATATCAAACCAATTTGGCAGGCGATTCGTAACTACCGGTATCCAGAGTTGCGCGTCAGGTGCGCGCGGATGGAGGCCGATGACTCGATTGAACCGCCTCTTTGGAGCAAGCCGATTCGCTGCCGCTGGGCGTTTGTTTTCAACTTGCCGAAATATGGCTTTGGCTTGAGATTCGCGCCGTCGGCCAGCGGGCTGGACGGCCAGTTCGACGTCTGCACATTTCGCCGTGGCGGCCTGCTTTCGGGCTTGGGATACTTGTCGTCCATTGTTCTGGGGTTTCACCGGCGGTTACCAGGTTGCGAATATGTGAAGTGCTCGCGGTTGCGCATCGAAAGCGATGATCCAGCGCACTACGAACTCGATGGCGATCCCGGTGGTCGGTTGCCTCTGGAATTGACTGTGGCACCGCGCCGACTGCGGCTGCTTGTACCGGAAGGTTTTTCGCCTACTTAGTCGCGACGCGAAGTGGTATGTTGGGTAGTTTGCATCAAACTGAAAACCCGCCGCGTCAGCAAGAGCGCGGCGGAGAGGATTGTCAATGTAGATGTTCTCTTGCTTGCGCAATGGACTATCAGGACAAACAACGTGCCTAATAACCCCGTCATTATCGGACCGTACCAATGTGGTCGCGGACAGCCGTTGCTGTTGATCGCTGGGCCGTGCGTGATTGAAAGCGAAGAGCTAACGCTGTCGATTGCCGCGCAATTGAAATCGATCGCCGCAAAATTTCCGGTACAGTTGGTCTTCAAAGCGTCGTTCGACAAGGCCAATCGCACGAGCGCTGCCACTTTTCGCGGACACGGCTTGGAAGCTGGACTACAAGTACTTACCCGGGTGAAAGCCGACATCGGCGTGCCCTTGACGACCGACATTCACGAATCGTCGCATGCCAGGCCAGTTGCCGAAGTCTGCGATTTGCTGCAAATTCCGGCCTTTTTGTGTCGCCAAACCGATTTACTCGTCGCAGCGGGCGGTACGGGAAAAGCCGTCCATGTGAAGAAAGGACAATTTGTCGCTCCCTGGGATATGAAGCATGCCGTCGCGAAGCTCGAAGCGGCTGGTTGCAAAAACATCTTGCTGTGCGAGCGCGGCACCTTTTTCGGCTACGGCCGGTTGGTTAACGACATGCGAGCGATTCCGCAAATGCAATCGTTGGGCGTGCCGGTGGTGTTCGATGCCACGCACAGTGTGCAGGAGCCGGGCGGTCTGGGCAGCGCCACCGGCGGCAACCGCGCCATGGTCGAACCGCTGGCCCGTGCCGCGACGGCGATGGGTATCGACGGCCTATTCTTTGAAACGCATCCCGACCCGGACAAGTCTCCCAGCGACGGCCCCAATATGATACCGCTCGATCAATTTGGCGCGCTCGTTGAGCGCATATTACGAATCCGCGAAACGGTGGAGAAATTGCCGTGAGTAACCGCGGAGATCCACCGATGAGGCTGGCTGGGGCGATGTTGGCTGCGATCGCACTACTCGCGGGATGCGATTACCAGTCGACGCGCCAGAGCGGCTCAACGAGTAGTCGCAACCTCAGCAGTGGACAAACTCGATACAAAGCTGATGTGCTCCGCAGTGCTGCTTCGATGCTCAGCTCTCCGGAGCGATTCGATAATGAAGAAGATGTTTCGAAGCAAATTGTCGAACAGTTGAACCAGTGGATTCGGATGGTACGTGCGGCCAAGGAGGTGAAAGCCGGCGGCGGAACTGACGAAACCGTTGCTGTCTCGCCGTCCGATTGGCGTCGGGATCCGCTGATCGAGTCGTTGCCCGAGTCGCTGCGCCGTACGCGGGCCATTCGCGCGCTCGACATCGAATCGTTCGACGAGCAATACGACGGGCAGTTTTTGCGCGAAGTATCGCTGCTCCGCGATGCGGTCGCCAGCATCCAACCGGCCAAGCTCGATGAGCTGTCGATCGCGTCAGCGATTTTCGACTGGACTGTGCGCAACATTCAGATCGAGCGCGAGCCGCTGCCGGACGAAGAAGCCACGCCGGCGGAGAAGTGGCTGGCGCTGCATCTACCGCAGGAGACGTTGTACTTCGGTCGGGGAACGCCGCTGTCCCGCGCCTGGGTGTTGATGTTGCTGGCGCGCCAGGCGGGCTTGGAAACCGTGCTGTTGGCAGTGCCCGACGCGCGCAATTCTGACGATCCACGGCCCTGGGCGGTGGGGCTGTTGAGCGGCGGAAAAATCTTTCTGTTCGATTACACCTATGGGCTTCCCGTTCTTGGCCCTGGCGGCAAAGGAATCGCCACCTTGGCCGAAGCCGCGGCCGACGACGCGGTGCTGCGACAGATGGACATCCCCGGCGGGCGAATATACCCGCGGACGGCCGACGAATTGAAGCAATCCATCGTGCTGCTTGAAGCGTCTCCTGGCTATCTCTCGCGACGAATGAAGTTGCTCGAATCGCATCTCACCGGGCGCGACCGGATGGTGTTGACGACCAATCCATCGGCGCTGGCGGAGAAGCTGAAGGGTCTCAGCGAAGTTGCCGAAGTGCGGCTATGGAAGCTGCCCTACGAAACGTTGGCCGAACGGCAAAAAATCTACGCGGCGCTTCAAGACGAGGTCGATCCCTATCGTCCCGCGGCAATCGCCATGGCGCAGCAACAAGCAATTGAACAGTTACCCTTCAAGAACCTAATTGCTCCCGATCAAAAAAGCTCTCAAGCACAGAGTGACACCGAACTGCGTCCCGAAAGTCGCGAAGAAATCCGGCGGCGAGAAAAGAAATTCTACGCGCTGCGATTGGGGCGGTTGCTTCACCTGCGCGGCGTTTACGGCGGAGGTAGAACCAACGAACCGGACGGCGAAGCGCCGAAAGAGCAAAGTGAAATCGTCGAGCGCGGGGCAAGATATTACTATTTAAAAGCTATTCTAACTCAGCAAGAAATCGACGACATCACGCGAAAAATGGAACAAGGCTTTGAGTTCGCACCGGGTGTCCGCTGGACCAAGGAGGGGGTCGATGCCATTGAACAGATGCGCGATGATGCCAAGTTCTGGCTCGGGCTGATTTGGTTCAGCACGGGAGGTTATCAAAACGCCGAACAATTTCTACAGCCGCTGACGGAGACGAAGGCTGACAACATGTGGACCAGCGGCGCACGCTACAACTTAGCCCGCGCGTACGAAGCCGCCGGACGACTTCAGAACGCCATCAAGCTCTACGGCGACGACCGCTCGCCGCAACGCTATGGCAATCGTCTGCGGGCGGAGCGGTTGGAAGAGCAAATGGGCAAGAAGTAAGCAACCAAAGTACTCCTCGTATTCGCATGCTCGCGAAGAGAATTCGCATCGCAACTCGCTGCTTTAGAAGGTGGAATCATTTAGTCTGTCGGAGGGGGATTCTCCCTGCGACATAGGTCGCTGTTCGAGCGTCGTCGGCGACAGGTTCCGCCTTCGATAGACGTTCGTCAGAAATGGCATGTTGGGCTGTGCGGAGGCCCCTTTTCAGCATTTTACGCCTTTTTGCATGCATTTGCGGTGGCCATGCTGTTCGCCATTTCTTCAAGCAGCAACTGACCTGGCGGCCAGCCGGCCCGACGTCGAGAAACACCTCCCTTGCTCTTCAGCCACAATCGCGTTACACTTTGAGATTCCCTGGTTTTGAGTTGTTTCGCTCTGGGCGACCGGGCGAGGAACGCGTTAGGGCGCTGGCAATTTTTGCGAGCGGGACGGCTAATCATGAAAAAAGGCATCCACCCAAAATACGTGACGACCGTGGTCAAATGCGGCTGCGGAAACACCTTTACTACGCGCAGCACCGTGGCGGAAATGAAGGTCGACATTTGCAATGCTTGCCACCCCTTCTATACGGGCAAGCTGAAATTTGTGGACACTGCCGGACGAATCGAGAAGTTCAAGAATAAATTCGCCAGTGGCTATTCCAGCTTGCAAAGGAACAAGAAAAAAGAACCCGAGCCGGTGGGCCAATCTGCTGAGGCTTAGCGGGGCGGAAGCTTAGTTGGGTTCATCTCATTTTGAACTGCCTGAAATCCATCGCCGCGGCTGGATCTCCGCGAGGGGCGTGCCGACCGGCAATTCGTCGTGCAGTCGTCCGCGGTCGCTGAATCAAGCTGTTGGTTTCGCGGTCGCTTCCGTTGGATTCCTCTAGCCGAGTGGCGAAAAGAACAGCACAATCATTCCAGGCGATCGGATGAATTCGCCGATCGGTAGGCTTGCCATGCGACAGATGCTCGATGAAAAATTGGCGCGGTTCGACGAGCTGGAGCGACAGATGGTCGATCCGGAAGTACTCTCCAAGTCCGCGCGCGTCGGCGTCATCGTCCGCGAGCATGGATCGCTGTCGAAGCTGGCCTTGAAGTATCGGAGATTCAAGGATTTGAACCAACAGATCGCCGATGCGAACGAGATGATCGGCGGCAATGACGCCGAGCTGCGTGAGTTGGCTGAAGGCGAATTGCCGTCGCTGCGAGTGGAGCGGGAAAAGCTGTGGGATGATCTACTCGATATGACCATCGGCGGCGACGACGCGGCACGATCTCGCTGCGTGATGGAAATTCGCGCCGGCACCGGCGGCGACGAGGCGGCGCTGTTTGCCCGCGACTTATATGAAATGTACCGCCGGTATTGCGAAGTGCAGGGCTGGAAAATCGAAGTCCTTGATATGAACGCTACGGAACTGGGTGGCTTCAAAGAAGTGATTCTCGGCATCGATGGCGAAGGCGCTTATCGCCACCTGCAATATGAAAGCGGAGGGCACCGCGTGCAGCGAGTTCCCGAAACGGAAGCTCAAGGCCGCGTGCATACTTCGGCGGCCACGGTCGCCGTGCTGCCCGAACCGGAAGACGTGGAAATCGACATCAAGCCCGACGATTACCGCAAAGATATCTTTTGCGCCAGCGGCCCTGGCGGGCAACACGTGAACAAGACCGCCTCGGCCATTCGCTTGACGCACTACGAAACCGGAATTGTCGTACAGTGCCAGGACGAAAAGAGTCAGCACAAGAACTTCGCTAAGGCGTTGCGCGTACTGAAAACTCGGCTCTACGAGCACAAACGCCAGCAAGAGCACGAAAAGCGGGCCAGCGAACGGAAATCGCTGGTCGGCTCCGGCGATCGCAGCCAACGCATTCGTACCTACAATTTTCCGCAGAATCGCTTGACCGATCATCGCATCAATTTGACCCTCTATCAGCTCGACAACATTCTGCAAGGCAAGTTGAACATGGTAACCGAGGCACTGATGGATCACGATCGTCGCCAGCAACGCGAACTGATGGGAACGGTGGAGTAGTGCGAATGGCGAATCATGAATGACGAACGACGGCGGACCTATTTTCTCCATCGATCGTTCAGCATGCATTGTTCGGCATTCCCCGTCGCCATATTTTCAATTTTTGACCCCCGTGTTCGGCCATGCCCCAAAGCGAAACTTGGACCATCGGCCGGCTGCTGACGTGGACGACGGACTATCTGAAGCAGCACGGGTCGGATTCGCCGCGGTTGGATGCGGAGGTGCTGTTGGCGGAAAGCTGCGGATGCCAGCGGATCGAACTGTACACGAAATTCGAAGAGTTGGCCGGCGATGCCACGCGAACAAAGTTTCGCGAACTGGTCAAGCAGCGTGCTGAAGGAATGCCAGTCGCTTATCTCGTGGGGCGACGCGAGTTTTATTCGTTGCCATTCCGCGTCACGCCCGACGTGCTCATTCCGCGGCCGGAGACCGAATCGTTGGTGCTGCGGCTGATCGATCTGTTCAAGCAGGGCACGATCGCAACCGACCAACCGCGGATTGCAGACGTCGGCTCAGGCAGTGGAATCATTGCCGTATGCGCTGCCAAGCACTTGCCAGCGGCGCGAGTGCTAGCAATTGATGTGAGCGCAGCAGCCTTGGCCGTAGCCCGCGGCAATGCCCAGACGCTTGGTGTTGCGGATCGAATTGAATTGGTCGAAAGCGATTTGTTCGATGCCGTTTCGCTCAAACGGCGGTTCCAAGTGATTGCCAGCAATCCGCCGTATGTCAGTAAAGACGAATTTGCTACATTGCCTCCCTCCGTGCGAAACTTCGAGCCGCGAGTGGCGCTTGTGGCAGGCCCGCGCGGAACGGAGGCGATCGAACGATTGGTACCACAAGCGGCAATACGGCTGGAACCGGGCGGCTGGCTGTTGGTGGAAGTTAGTCCCATGATTGAACCTGCGGCACGTGAGATCATCGCCAAGCACGGCGGCTTTGAACTCGGCGCCACGATCAAGGATTTTGCCAAACTGCCGCGGATTGTGCAGGCTAAGAAAATTTGACGCAGGGGTGGCTCGGCAAGTACGTTGCCATGCCGCCGAAATCGTTTGCCAGGGAGGGCGCACATGCATGAGAACGTGATCACCGTCGAAGGGGGGCAGCCGCTGCGTGGCCTCGTGGCCAATGCCGGCTCCAAGAACGCGGCCTTGCCGATCTTGGCTGCCAGCATGCTGGCCGATGGACCGGTCGTGCTGGAAAATGTGCCTGACCTTGGCGATGTAGCTACTCTGTCGCTGCTGCTTGGGCATCTCGGCGTCGAAGTGAAGCGCCGCGCCGATCACCGAATTTATATCAACACGGTCGATCCTTCGCCGACGAGAGCCGACGGCAAGCTGGTTTCGCGAATGCGCGCCAGTTTTTGCGTGTTGGGACCGTTAATGGCTCGCCGACGAACAGGGATTGTTGCGTTGCCAGGCGGTTGCCGGCTGGGGCCACGCCCCGTCGATTTACACCTCAAGGGGTTTGTCGCGCTGGGGGCCGACATTCGTATCGAACGCGGCTATGTGATTGCTCAATCCAGCGGACTACGAGGCGCCACGATCGATCTTGGAGGCCCACGTGGGCCGAGCGTCACCGGTACGGCCAACGTACTGATGGCTGCTGTCCTTGCCCGCGGCGAAACGGTGATTCTAAATGCGGCGCGAGAGCCGGAGATCGTTGATCTGGGTGAATTTCTCATTGCGCTGGGCGCCCGCATCGACGGCCTAGGAACATCGAAGCTGCGAATTCGCGGCGTCGATCAACTTGGCGGCGGTTTGCATCGAATCATTCCCGACCGCATCGAAGCAGGTACTCTGCTGATCGCCGGAGCAATCACCGGCGGCGATGTAATGGTCGCGGGTTGTCGTCCAGATCATTTGGAAGCGGTGCTCGGCGTATTGGAAGACGCCGATGCACTGATCGAAGTCGGCCGCGATTGGGTGCGCCTGACGGGGTACGAACAGCCGCAGGCGTTTCACTGCACGGCAGCGCCGTATCCTGGCGTACCGACCGATCTGCAGCCGATGCTCACTTCCCTGGCGACGCTAGCGGCTGGAAGCAGCACCATCGGCGACCACGTTTTTCCAGAGCGGTTCGGCCACGTAGACGCCCTACGGCAAATGGGAGCATGCATCGAACAGGGCGAGGCAACGCTGATCGTCCACGGCGTGCGACAGCTTAACGGCACCGGCGTGGCGGCAACCGATCTGCGCGCGGGAGCAGCGCTATTATTGGCCGCTCTAGCGATACGCGGCGATACGACCATTGCCGCCGGCTGCTACTTACGGCGCGGTTATGAGGCATTGACGGAAAAGCTTCAGCATCTCGGCGGCCGCGTAAGTGTTGGCTTGCAAGCGGAGTCTGGACGAAGATTGCAATCGCCCGATGATGCATGGATTGGTGCGCCCGATTCGCCGTCGCGCCGATGGCCTGTCTCAGCGCCCTGCACCGAGGTGTTATGAGTGCATGGTCTGGAAAATCCGCGGCACGGTTGCCTGCGCTTGGTCAGCGACGAACGCGAACAGCGTAATGTCGAGATCGAACACTTCCAGTGGGCGTGGCGGCAGGCCCAGCTTGGCGCGGCATTGAAGGTGGCGAAGGACGAATCCGTGCTAACGGCCAAGGAGACGCGGCGTTTGCGGCCGCGGCGGGCGAAACCCTGCGAGGTCAATTCCTTGGGATTCTGCCGACCGGCAGGGACTGGTGGCGATCAATACCATGTGCTGGCGGAGGAAACAGGCGCATGGAAGCGACTTCTCGACTTTCTCGTTGTTTTTCCCATTCACGCGATCGTCGATTTTCCGCTACAATAGGAATGAGTTTCCCCATCTTGTTTGGATGTTTCGGAGGGCTTCGCCATGGACGGCCTCAGCCGGTGGGATTTGGTACTGTGGGTTGTGCTTGCCTACGCCTTTGGAACCGGCGTGCTCGTGGCCATCCACAGCCGCCACGCGATGAAACAGCGGCTGCGCGACGCGATGCGCCACATTCATCGCGGATCGCGCGGATAGGTCGAGTAACTTCACAAGGCATCCTGGTTTCTTGCGTCTTTCTCATGAACCTCTTTCGTTTCGCCGGCGGCAGTCTCGCCACTCCGTCGCAGGCCAAGTTGGCCCGGCCGTCTGGACAAAGCTCGGCCTCTGGTAATCGTCCTGCCTCCCCTCCTGCAGAACCCTGAACCTCGGCTCTCCGCCCGTGTCCAAGCGCCTCTACATCGAAACCGTCGGCTGCCAGATGAACGTGCTCGATAGCGAGTTGGTCGTGGCCGCGCTGCGCAAGCAAGGTTACGAAGTCGTCGATGCGCCGGCGAAGGCCGACACGATCCTGTTCAACACGTGCAGCGTACGGCAACATGCCGAAGATAAAATCTATAGCGCCTTGGGCCGCTTGAAGAATGCCAAGACGCAAAATCCACATAAGATCATCGGCGTCCTCGGTTGCATGGCTCAAAAAGAACAAAAGCTGATCTTCGAGCGCGCCCCGTATGTCGATCTGGTGGTCGGCCCTGGCCAACTGCACCAAGTTCCGCGAATGCTCGACGAAATCGCCGCCACCGACCGTGGCGCGCGCGGGGCGCAGCGGCTCGAAGTCAGCCTCGACCGCAAAGGGGGCGTCGATCGCGACGAAATCGAGCGCAGCTTCGAAAGCTACGACCCCGACCGCGACCCGCAAATGCGACCCTCGCCGTACCAGGCATATGTGCGGATCCAAATCGGCTGCGACAAGTTCTGCACCTACTGCATCGTCCCGCGCGTGCGCGGGCCGGAACAAGGCCGCCACCCCGACCCCATCGTCGCCGAAGCCCGCAAGCTGGCCGACGAAGGCTGCCTCGAAGTGACACTCCTCGGCCAGACGGTCAACAGCTACCGCCACACCGACGGCAACCGCACCACGCGGTTGTCCGACCTGCTTTACCGCCTGCACGACATCGACGGCCTCCAGCGGCTCAAGTTCGTCACGAATTTCCCGAAGGACATGACCGACGACTTGCTGCAAGCGGTGCGCGACCTGCCGAAATGCTCGCCGTACCTGCACGTACCGGCCCAAAGCGGCTCGAACGAAATGCTGAAGCGCATGAAGCGCGGCTATACGGTCGAAGAATACCGCGAGATGATGTCGCGCATCCGTGCGACCATTCCCAACGCCGCGGTGACGAGCGACTTCATCGTCGGCTTCTGTGGCGAAACGGACGCGGACTTCCAACAAACGGTTGAGTTGGTGCGCGAATCTCGCTTCAAGAACAGCTTCATCTTCAAATACAGCCAGCGTCCCGGCACGAAAGCCCCCGACCTCTGGCCCGACGACGTGCCGGAAGACGTGAAACGCCGCCGCAACAACGAACTGCTCGCGGTGCAAAACCAAATTAGCGAAGAGGATAACCATCGTATTCTCGGTCGCACGATGGACGTGCTGATTGAAGGGCCGAGCAAGCGTGCGCAAAAGTTTGATCGGACGGATGATCGCGAGCCGCGAACGGACGACGCAGGTTCCGATCGTGGCGACGAATCCAGCGTCTCGGGTGCAGGGGTAAACGGGCACATCACCCAACTCGTCGGCCGCACCCATTGCGATCGGATTGTGGTGTTCGAAGGCAACCGCCGCCAAATCGGCCAGATTCTGCCGGTAACGATCTTCGACTGCACTCCCATGACGCTCTTCGGCGCTGTCGTCACCCAAGAAGTAGGTCCAGAAGTTTACAGTTTAACTTAATCGACGTGTGCAATCGGCCATCCGTGCAACCGCCTTCGGCCAGACAGGCGATACGCCGGGAGTCGTCTATCTTGCCGACACTGGTTGTGTCCGGGCTTCTCGATCTCGCACAAGGCATCGACCAGCGGTTGCTTGAGGCTCGGCTAGGAGACCTTCGAGGTTCGACCATTGGCGCGGTTGGAAGACGCGTGCCACAACAGGAAGGAATTTGGAAGCAATTCCTTTCGTCCGATTGTCCAAAGAATGCGTGCCGAACTGGAAGCTTTTTGCCGAGTCGTGGTTGAGGACCATCGGTGCGATCTGTCATCTGCGACTTTGCCACAAGCTTTGCGTTTGCTGTCATCGTGTACTTTCGTGAATATTTTTTGTGGTGGAAATGAAGGGGCGGGAGACGTGCGGTTTTTTTCGAGCGCCGCGAAGATTTTCGCGGCATTCGTTTCCGGTTTATTTCCGGGGGGGTGCGCAAATAATCGGCGGGCGGAAGCAAAATGGATCGAGAAATTACGAGTGTTTTTGACGTTCGAGGCGTGGCGAGGGTCGATGGAAAATAAGGGGGTGGCTGCTGGATGTTTTTTGAATCGTGCGGGCGTTGATAGACAAAATCATGCAACGGCGCGGGGCGGATATGGGGGGAAGTCGTCGAGTGATAAGCCCTGAACGAACTGCGACACGGCGGGGCGGTGGCCGCGGGTAGCGATGTGCGGAGTGAATTGTCAAAGATCATCGGCCACCACATGCCGTTCGGCACGGCGGGCCGCACCAGCGATGGTGCTGGCCTGTTCATGTTATCGCATGTATAGGTTCCTGTCAAGTGGTTCGAGATTTGGAATATTGGATTGGGGCTGCCGGGCGGGGATCGGATCGCGTAAGCACGAAAACGCGAAAGAAAGCAGCGACCGCTTGCCCGGTTCCCGTGATTTTCCAAGGTCGGCACGCGGGCGGATGATTTCGGAGGCCGATGGCTGGCCTGCGTGGCCCACTGGCCCAGGCTACCCCCACACCATTGCCGCCGCTGTCCGATAGTCCTGGGCTATTGCACCACGCCGACGCCTCGATGATCGAATTCCCGCAGAAGTCCTCGCTGCTAGACGTTGTTGCAATAAATTGTTGACACCACCTGAAGAAATGGTTAGGTTTCAAGCGGACAATCCCTAATCCAAGGCATTTATCATGAAAAGTTCTATCGCAACACTTACCGGTCGGCTCACAACGTTTATCGCCTTCTCGACGGTTCTGCTGGTGTTCTGGAGCGCAACCGCGAGGTCGCAAACTATCCTCGTCAGCAATCTCACGGAGCCTTTCCGCGGATCGACGCCGATCGGCAACAATCCGAATCCGATTCCTCCTCCTGACCAAACGCTGTGGTATTGGGGCGCGCAGTCGTTTCAAACAAACAATCAGCCGTACGAGCTGACTTCGATCGACACGATCGTGGGAGACGGTTCGATGGATCCCTTAGCAGTGGTGGACGCGAAGTTGTACTCCGCCGACAACGCCGGGGAAATCGGCACGCTACTGACGACGTTTACTGCGCCCTCGATGTTGGGATCCGCCTCGACGCGGAACTTTTCGCCCGATTCTCCCGTCACGCTCGCGCCGAATACGTTCTACTGGTTCGTCCTGGGATCTCAAGCTCCCGGGGACGGCACGTTTTATTTTCACTACGCGGACACGTCGCTGTTCAGTGGACCGGGATCTCTAAGCGGCTTTGCTGATTCGAGTGATTCGGGGGCAAACTGGCTCTATCACGGGATCGATCAGTTTCCCTATTACCTGCAAGTGAATGTAGCGGAAGCAGGTGTCGCGGAGTGGAATGTCGATTCGCTCGGCGACTGGAATGTGAACGCCAATTGGAATCCGTCGCAAGCTCCCAATAATAATTTCGACACCGCGACGTTTGGTTCGATTATCACCGCTCCGCGAACGGTGGTCGTCGATTCGACAGTGACGGTGAAGAGTATCACTTTTGACAACGCCAATATGTACGCCATCGCTGGCACGGCCAGCGTTAATCTGGAAGCGGTCGCGAGCAATGCTGCGATCAACGTCGCCCAAGGGACGCACGAATTTCAAGTCCGTGTGAATTTGGGGAGCGACACGGATATCGATGTCGCCATGGACGCGACGCTCGAGTTCAACAATCGCCTCGACCTCGGTGGGAAGACGCTCACGAAAAGCGGCGACGGCGCGATTAAGGTGAATAATGATCTCAACACCGGCGGCGGCTCGATTGTCGTGGTCGGCGGAACACTGGGAGGGGGTGGCACGATTGGCGGTGACTTGAATAATCCATCCGCAGTCGTCGGACCAGGTAACAGCCCTGGTGTGCTGTCGGTGAGCGGCGATTATGTTCAAGGCGCTGTCGGAACGCTCGCCATCGAAATTGCGGGAACGACGGTTGACACCGAGTACGATCAGTTGAATGTCATGGGTAACGCCACACTCGATGGAAAGTTATTGGTGACACTGCTTAGCGGCTTCACGCCGCAAGTTGGCGACACCTTCGATGTGCTCAACGCCGCAGCTATTTCCGGCAATTTTGCCACGCTTGATTTGCCCGCGCTCGCAGGGGGTAAGAGTTGGGACACCAGCCTGCTCTATACAGACGGTATTCTTTCGATCTCGGCCGCGCTCGTTCCCGGCGATTTTGACAGCGATGGCGACGTGGATGGCGCCGATTTCGTCGCCTGGCAAACCCATTTCCCCACGGCCAGCGGCGCGACGCTCGCCGACGGCGACTCCGACGGCGA
>JADZDJ010000302.1 GCA_020851115.1 Pirellulales bacterium | reverse complement strand
GCTGAAAAATGGCGTCGGTCTCGGGAATTTTTTTTTCGGCTTGGTCTTGCGGACTCGCCGCAGTCGATAACCGAGTCGGTTCAACATGTTTCGCAACGTGCGTTCGGCCGGCACGGGGAGATCGCGCTGGGCCAGCAGTTGCTCGCGCACCGCTCGGGCCGTCATCCGCGTGTAGGCAAAAGGCGTTTGCAACTTGGGGTCGGCCTGGCTCGCCGGTTCCACCAACTCGTGAATCGCCGCCGCCAATTGAGGCGACTGTTCTTCGGTGCGGCGGCGACCGCGAGCCGTAAAGTTGTCGCAGCATCGAATGCCAGTCCGCCGTTCGCCGAGTCCCGTATTCACCGCGTCGCGACCCCAACCGAACACCCGCTCAGCCCGTCGCGGACTGCCGCCGCAATACTTCACCGCAATCTCCGCTTGAAACTGTCGCCGTCGAAAGCCCGTCAACTTCCGAACCGCACTCTTGATCGTTTCGATCACCGAATCCGTAAGCTCCGCCAGCATGGTCCCATCCTTGAGACAATAATCCTTCCCCTGTGGTGGTGACTACTTATCAGAAACGGTACTTTTCGGGTAGATCATTTTAAGCTGGCTGCCTAATGTCGGCACTCACCATCCCAGATCGACGTTCGCTCGGGCAGTGACGGCGGCATCACTGCAAATTCCGCGAAGTCTGCGGCTGCGCTTGTTGGATCGATCGCGCAAACACTGCCAGCCAATCTCAAAGCGCCAGTGCGACCAGTTGCAACATGGGCGGCGGCGCAAGCTCTAGCGATTGCTCGGACTGGCCGACCCGATCTTGGCCAGCCTTTCCAATGTCAAGCAACGCAACGTGTATGACGCTCGCGCCGTCGGTGCGGCTGCCCGCGACTAGCATTAAATCTGCAGTTCAGTCGTCCGATATTCTACTCGGACCCAAGGCTAGAAACTTCTGGTTGGCTTGCCGAGCACTTCCAGCGGACGCCGAGCATTTGGCCCGTTTTTCCCGGCTGCTCGCGACTTCCTCCCGATTCCCCCCGGAGACTTAGATTCATGCGATGGCTTGTGAAACCGCCCGTGACACTATTAGCGATTTTCATGGCCTTGCCGCTGGCCCAGCTTGGGAAGACTTTGGCGGCACAGGAGTCGACATCGAGCCGAAACGCGCTCGATGTGCAACAAATCTGGGATACCGTTTCCCGCCTCTGGAGCGAAGCCGCCGCTTACCGCACGGCGCAACTCGACAAGTCCGCGTACCGCAGCGACGCGTCAACCGCCGAAGCAATTTCGGCGGCAGGCATGGCACGTCAAGTTGCCATCGCCAAAGACGGCCGACCGATGACGCCGGAGCTCGAATCGCTTGGGGAAAAGGTTCGGCAAACGCTTGCAATCTACGAACCCAAGCACCTCAATGCCCGCGACCATAGTTCGTGGGAAGTGATGCACGGCCTGATCGCCTATGGCCCCCGGACGCAAATCTATCGCGACGGCCCCGGCGGGCAAACCGTCAACGCAATGGGCTGGCTTTGCTGGGGCGCGCCATGCCGCGGCGACGTGCTGATCGTACTCGAAAACGGCAAGCCGCACGCCCGATACGGCGTCGGCTTGCAAGGGCACGACGGCCAATATCTCGCCATGCTCGCTCAGTGGAAGGTGCGCCCAGAAAGCCCGATGCGTATCGAAGGCGTCGATATGTCCGTCGCCGATTACATCGCAGAAGAAAAAATGAGCTGTAAGAGCGGCGGCGAATTGACCTTCAAACTCATCGCACTGTCGCACTATTTGCCGAGCGACGCTCATTGGACCAGTCGCAACGGCGAACAGTGGTCGATTCCAAAACTGTTGAAATACGAAATCGAAGCCCCCATCCACAGCGCCCCTTGCGGCGGCACACACCGCCTGTTCGGCATCAGCCAGGCCTATAAAATTCGTCTCAAGCGTGGCGAGCCGCTCGATGGCGAATATGCTCGCGCCCACAAATATATCACCGATTATCAGCGTTATACGCTGAATTCACTGCAAAACCCCGATGGCAGCTTCAGCACCGAATGGTTCAAGTACAAAGCCGATCGACCCGGCGACGTCGATCGCAAACTGCAAACGACCGGACATATCATGGAATGGCTCGCCTGGTCGTTGCCCGACGAGCAGCTGCGCGATCCCAGCGTGATGAAGACGGTTGATTTTCTGTCGGGCATCATGTTGGCCGAGCCTGATCGAAGCTGGAGCATCGGCCCGTGGGGGCATGCTTTGCACGCGCTACTGATTTACCACGACCGATTGTTCAATCAGGCAGCGCTGCCGCCCGTCGAATTGGCCAAACGCGGCGCTCCGCTGAAGACCGCCGTCAAGCCGGCCACTACCAGCAGCATTCCACCCGAGCCATCGTGTGACCGCTGCGTCGATTCTCTCCCCGCAAACAAGATGAAACCGGTGGCGGCGGCGGAAAGGAAAGCCGGCGAAAAGTCGGACGGCTGCGTTGACTCGGTGAGCGAACAATCTCGCAGTGCTTCCACCGCCGCCCTTCCCGATCCCATCGCGCGGCCGGCACCAGTCACGAATCTGCGCCGATAAGCCTACTCTTCGTGCTCCGCCATGAAATTGATTCTGGGATCGCGCAGAATGCGAGGAGTGCCATGCCTTATTTGGGCGTTGCAATGCGTGCTCCCGGCGTTACCAGTTCGTTGAATCGATCGACCGGTTCGTGGGCCGCCCAAGCGATGCCGCGCAGCAGCAGCACACGGAACAGCGGGTCGTCGAACGTCCAGGAAAAATGTCCTGGAATCGAGACGAATACTCGCCCGCGACCTTGTTCGATCGTCCAAAACAGCGGTTGCGACTCGCTGTCTTCCTTGCCAGTTGCGAGCAGATTGAATCGGCGTGGATCGCCAATCAAGTTCCAATAGCTTTCGTCGTAGAAGTGGACTTTTGTGAAATTCCGAGCGATCGGATGGCTTTCTCCCGGAGCAAAATCGAGATCGAGCGGCCCGTGGCGAAATTTCGATTGGCCGCCGCGCCAGGCCAGGCCGATCCGCTGCGCAAAACCTGGGGCGTCGTTTCCGCCATCGACGGCAAAATGAATGTAGACTAAGCCGCCGCCACGCTTCAGAAACGCATCGATGTCCCTCGCCCGCTCGGCAGTCCATTTGCCCTGCTGGTAAAACACCAGCACATCGGCCGATTTTAATTCGTCGGCGCTTGGCCAATCGTCGGCGAGGGTGACGCGAGTATCTGCCGCCATGCCGAGCAGATTCTGCCAAACGGTTTTCCACGCCGGGTAATCATGCTCGCCGAGACCGTGATCTTTGGGACCGGTGACGAGTACGACCTGAATTGGCCGCGTTTTAGCCGCCGCGTCGCTGCCGGCCAGCACCGCGCCAACTTCGTCCATCGTTCTCGCCGGCGGCGGCGCCTGGTCGCCATAGATCGGCATCTTCGGCGGTTCGACGAGCAAAAACGTCAGCAAATCCCGAAAATTCTCCGGGCCGATCTGTTTGGGCAGGCCCTGGGGCATGATCGACAGCGCCGACGGATGGATCGATTCAATGTCGGCGCGCGTCAGCATGGTCTGGCGCGCGTTGGTGTCGGTTACGACAATTTCGTTTCCCTGGTTCGTCAGCGTGCCCGTCAGCGAGCGGCCATCGACTAGCGAAATGTTGTGGCTGACGAAATCGGGATTGATGGCAAAGCTTGGTTCGGTAATGTCGCGCACGACCGATGCATAGTCGCGTTGAGTCAAATTCGACAGATCCGGTCCAATCGAATTTCCTTCGCCGCGCACTTTGTGACACTTCGAGCAAGCGGCTTGCTCTCCAAAAAAGATCTTCTTGCCGTGCAGCCAGTTGCCTCCCTTCAATTGCGGCAGATGCCGATTATCGACGATCAAATCGGTCTGCTCGGCGGTCGAAGCCCACGGCAGCAGAAATCGCCGCGTCTGCATCGCCCGCGGCTGGGAATCCTCGTTGGTGTGATAGGCGACCGAGAAGTGCGGCGGCTGCTGTGCGACATTCGATAGGCGGACCTCGAGTTGATGCGTCTGTTTTGCACCGGACGAAGGCACTTCAATTTCCGCGATCCATTGCTGGTCCTTGCCGGTCGCTTCGCGCACGGCCAGCGGCTTTCCGTCGAACTTGGCTTCAAACATGGCACCCGAGGAGGTGAGCGACAGGGTAATCGTCTCGGGCGGCCACTGGTAGTCGATCGATGAACCGGGCTGGATCGCCGGTCGCAGCATGTCATTCAGCCGCAACTGCGTGCGCAGCGTCAGCGTGCCGGCCCGATGCATTCGCTGCCACAAATCGTCGTGAAAGCTGCTTCCGATGGTCAGACCCTGCGCCGCGCCAAGGTCCACATGTGGCAGCCAACCGTTCCAAGCCGGCTCGCCGTTAGCCGGCTGCCAAACCGTTTCGACGCCGGTTAAGTCGTAGAGCAAATCGGTCTCCGGCACCTGCGGCAACTCGCCATTCGCCGAGTTTTCGTTCGCGGGTCGGCCCAGCCCCGGCAACGTCAAGCCGTAGTTGACGGCGGAAACTTGCTGCGCGGTGGACAGGATTAACATCCGATGATCCGCTGTAAGCTGCGCGCCAAGGATCTTCTGATCGTAACGCGGCGAGGCGACCTGCCGATCGACCACCGCATAACCTGGCCGCAGCGACTCGAACCGATCGCCGGCCGTCACAAATGGGCCGCGGTCGATGCTCGCCTTCGCCGCCACGTCTTTGAGCGTTTCCGGGTCAACTTCATGATCGAACGCCACGCGAACTTCGTGCGGCGTCTGCGCCCATGCTAGCACCGGAATTGGCGCTTGCTGATTCGCATCGACGACTTTGTAAAGCTTTCCCTTGCCGCTTGGGCCGCTGCCCCAATCGGGAAGCCCGCTGTGAGCGGCGACGATCAGCGAACCGTCAGGCGCGATGCATGCATCCGCCAGCAGCATGTTGGCCACGGCCAGCAATTGACTTTGCGCCACGTAACCGGCGGCGGTGCCGGCAAGCTTCGTGCGGTACAGCTTGCCGCGCGAGTAGCCGGTGACCATCACATCGTGCAGCCACCAAGCCGGGCCGAACATCGGGCCGCCGTTCACGGACTCATCGAAATTCAAGCCGCATGTCGATTCGTGCTGCGGGGCGTAGTCGAACACGCTCGGCTCATCGATGACCCCCGGCAAATACCGCGGATGCCGCGGCGGAAAACCGTAATGCCGCTTTTTCGTCAGATCGATCTGCAACAATTCGTCCAGCGGATTGCCGTTGGCCAGCCACGTCGCCCCTTCCTGATCGGTGCAAAACAATTCGCCGCGATGATTGAAGCGAATGCCGACCGGAAAGCGGATTCCCGTGGCCACGATCGTGCGCGACTTCAAATCGGGGGCGATGCGCATGATTGTGCCGCGCTCGCTATCGATCTTATAGCCCGACTGGCCGTCGGTTCCGACGACATAGGCGTTCGTGTAATCCTGGCAGCCCAAACCGAAGTACACGCTGCCGTCGCGGCGATCCACTTCCACCCCGAGCGCGTCGACGTTGTGGGGCGATTCTTTCCAGCCGTCGGCGATGACGATTTCTTCGTCGGCCACATCGTCACCGTTGGTATCGACCACGAGCGAACATTTGCTCTTCGACGGCGCAAAGATGCCGCGACCCTTGGCGTAGCATGGCGGCGTGAGGGCCATGCCGATCGGCGCGCGCAGTTGACCTTTGCTTTCAAAAAATACGTTGGCGGTGTCTTCCAGTCCGTCGCCATCGGTGTCGGCCAGCAGATACACATTGCCGTTGTATCCCAGTGCCACGAGCTTGCCGTCGTCGCGGTACAGCACATTGTTGATGTTCGGCAGATCGACCGGCAGTTGCTTGACCGCAAACCCCGGCACAAGGACTTGCAGCGGCGGAGGATTCTCGACGGCTCGCAGCCGCTTGATTCCGGGAGCGGCCGGCAGTTCAGGAATGGGTTCGGCGGTCGCATATTTATCGGACAGATAACGATCGACCGCGCGGATTTCCTCGTCGCTCAATTTGCGATCGTAGATCAAGAGTTCTGCAATTTCACCCGTCCAAAAGCCGCGCATCCCGATAATGCCGCCGTAGAATCGACATCCCACCACGAGTTGATCCATCGCGATTTTCCCGGGATCACGATCGCGGCTACCAGCAGCTTCGCCATTCAAGACCAGCGAGGTGCCGCCTCGACCGATCGTCGAGCGAAGGCAGATCCGCTGCCAACGGCGAAAGCCGACCGGCTGGGTCATCAGATTTTGCACGCCGCCAAACCCGGCCCCTTCGACATTAATGACTGAGAATCTAGAAGTGGTGTTCGGTCCTTGATCGAGGTTGATTCCTGTTTGGAAGTCATTGCGGTCGTGGGCATTCATCGCCAGCAGCGCCCGAAAGTTGCCCGGGTTGTTCTGTGGTGCGGCGACGATGAACATCGTCAAGTCGTCAAACGCCCGCTTCAACCCATCGGCCGACACGTTCGATTTTTCGCCATCGAAGGACATCAATCCCAACCGTCCTTCGCGGCGAAATTTTGGACGCGAATCCACATCGCCCTGCGACAAGTCGAGTTGGCTGCCCGAACCGTCATACCAGCGATCCACCGCATCGCCGCTGTGCAGTTCGGGCTGTTGCCGCTGGCGTCGAGCGTCGTTCTGCTTCGCCCCGTCGAGCCAGACGGTTAGGCCGTCGGTGATCGCCAGTGCCTTGTCGGCCCAAGGCTCGACCGCGACGGCGCGTCCGCCCACCGAAGCGATGCTGGCCGCAGCCAAGGTTGCCAGGAGAAACCGATCGAGCCACGAGCGAATGCTGATGTGAAATTTCATGGGCGAATTGCGCGCAGAGTCAAAATAACCGGCATTCAAATACTTGGGCCGCGGACGAAACCTCGCGCCGATGCCCGCGAAGGTCTGCCACCGCCCGCGGCGGGATTCGCCCCTTCCTGGCAAAAGTCGAGTTTTCGGCAGCGGTCCTTACGGTCTAGAATTGGTCATCGCGCTGGCCAGTCGCAGTTGCCGGAACTGTCTCACTTGCTCCGTGATGCCTGTTTCCGTGGGCAGCCGTTCCATCGAGCTAGCGCCGTAAAAGCCGTCAACGCCCTGGCAACGTTCCAGGATATATTGGGCGTCGCTCGGCATCGCAATCGGTCCGCCGTGACAGAGCACGAGGCAATCGCCACGCAGCGTTTTGCACGTATCGACAATATCTTGCACCTGGCCCACGCAATCGTCGAGCGATTTCGCCGTCTGCGCGCCAATCGTGCCGCTCGTGGTCAGTCCCATGTGCGCCACCACGATATCGGCCCCGGCTTCGACCATGTCGCGGGCTTCCTCGACGTTGAACACATACGGCGTCGTCAATAGGTCGAGTTCCCTTGCGGCAGCCACCAGTTCGACCTCCAACTGATAACTCATCCCCGTTTCTTCCAGATTCGCTCGAAACGTGCCGTCAATCAAGCCAACCGTGGGAAAATTTTGGATGCCGGCAAAGCCCATCGACTTGAGTTCCTTCAGAAATGGCTCGCGGAGCAGGAACGGATCGGTGCCGCAAACGCCGGCCAAAACCGGCGTGCGCTGAACGGCCGTCAACACCTCAACGCCCATTTCCTTGACGATCTGGTTCGCGTTGCCGTAGGGGAGCAAACCGGCCAGCGAGCCGCGCCCGGCCATCCGATAGCGCCCCGAATTATAAATGACAATCAAGTCGATGCCGCCGGCTTCCTCACACTTGGCCGAAATGCCAGTCCCTGCGCCGCCACCGATAATGGGATGGCCGTTGGCGACTTTGGCGCGTAGTTTCTGCAGGCACGAAGTCCGAGAGAATTTCATGATCTTTGATAGGTTCCTAGTGGTTTGCGAATTGCACCGAGAATGTAAAAACCTCCAACGCCGCCCGTCAGTGCTATAGGCGCATTCATCCGACCAACGATTCAAGTTGCAATTGTCGGCATCGAAGCGCCAAACGTCGTCGTTTAGGTGTCAGCGCTCCGCTGGATTATTTAGGGGGGGCCAGCGCGAAATCGAGCGTTTGCTCGCCGAGCCGAATCGTATGCTTTTCACCGTTGCCCTTTGCATTCTCGGGGATGTCGATCGCGGGAGGTTTCATCTTGTCCGTCGAGGTTTGCACAATCCGCGGCGGATCGCTGGAAGTGACCTGCACGACTTTCTCGCCAGGAGGGACGTTGGTGGCTCGATATTTCCCAGCTTCAATCAATGAGCCAGCCGAATTGGTCTTGCCATCGACCGAGGCAAACATAATGTACCCATAGGGTAGAGGCTCTCCCTTCCATGTCACACTGCCGGAAACGAAGCCGTCCGTCGATTTGCCGCAACCGACGGCAACCGTTAGACATGCCGACGCGACAATCAGAAAAACCTGGGACCACTTGTGCATCGTGCTAGACCTCGTTACCGCGAATTTCAACATGTGATCAATGTTAAGAACCTTGGGCCGCCAAAAGCCGAGACTTTAGAGGCTCCCTCCGTCTGAATCGCCGCCGTCACGCGAGCCTAAAGCTCGCCAAGCAATTAAAGCAATTCGGTCGGTGACGTACTGAACTGATCCGTCGGCAAATCCAACCGTCACACCGTCCGGATGCCGGCTTCTCGCTGCGGCCCTAGCTCGAGTTTCACTGCCGCTCAACATCAGACATAATTTCTTCGGATATCCGCCGTTTGCCGGCGGGCAAGCAACAAATGAAACATAGTCGGCGACGGGTGTATTTGGCGTGTCAAAACAACTGAACATCGACCCTCCCATGGCCGCACGCGTGTGATCGCCGATCACGCCGCCGTATATGTTCTGATTGGAATTGATCGTCGACATCCCCTCCGCGAAGAGTATCGTATGGCTAGTTCCGTCGGCCATCTGCGTCGGCTTGATCTGGAGCGTATCTGGAAATCGCTGCCCCATCTTCACTTGCCACGCTCCTGCGCGGGGGCCATTAGGCAACAGATCGCCGACAATTCTATCGCCATAGACATTTCCTCCTCCGACGCAGGCGCGATAATTACCCAAACTGCGAGCGAACCAGCCGCCAACGCGCGTCATTTCATCTTGCATCGGCGTCTGCACTTCGGTGGGACAGATGAGCGAGGGCAGGAGTGCGGTTCGCGCCAAATATCCGTGAGTCGACGGCGCGCCGCCGCCGGGATAGTTATACTCACCCATCGCAGTACCGAATGCCCCCTTATTCAGTCCGGCCTCGACGTAGTGCGCATACGCCGCGCTCTCCTCGATAAAGGGTAGAATCTGTTGCAACCATGTGTAGGACATGCCCGTCTCCCAAGCTTCGCTACCACCCCCGCTGTTCGGCGAACTGTCGCTCGTATAGGAGCCAGCCATGAAGTCGTTCTTCCGGAGGTAGGGAAACTCCTTATGGGCCGATGCGAAATTGTGCGCGCCCAGCGAAATTTGCTTCACATTGTTGCGGCATTGCGAGCGTCGTGCCGCTTCGCGCGCCGATTGCACCGCCGGTAAGAGCAGCGCAATCAAAATGCCAATAATGGCAATCACGACCAATAGCTCCACCAGCGTAAAACCATGTGTTCCTATCCGCTTCAACGTCCGCGGCCAACGGCGCGGCAATATCTGACTGCACTTCATGTTTCATTCTCCGATGCGCGCTGGAATTGGAAAAAGCCTCTTCTCCGTTCCACGGCAGTTCACTGCTAGCAGGGGACCGTCGACTAGCTTCGCCACTTCCTGGAGGACCATGCCATTGCTGCCCCGGCGATGATCAGCAACAGGCTGTTCGGTTCCGGAACCTGCGACATTCCAGAAGCAGGCGGCGAATAGGGAAAGTTGGTCTGCCAAACAACGAAATCGGAACCGTCAACGTTGCCATCGGCGTTGGCGTCTCCGTCTCCAGGTGCTGCGCCGCCTTGGGTCGGGAAATGCGTCTGCCAAATCACGAAATCGGCGCCATCGACGCTGCCATCTTCGTTGAAGTCTCCCGGATGCGCCGGGGGAACGACCGGACCAACGGTGACCGAAAAGCTATCCAAAATGACCGGTTTGGGATTCGTGTTGACAGCGCTTGCCGCATAGACGCCAACCATCAAATCGTCGGCAAGATTTAAGAAGTTCGGCGGAAAATACATCGAGAACTGTCCGCTCAGTTCTGGGGTGGTCAGATTCGTGATGCTGAATGAGTAGATGCCCGCCTGGCGGGTGATATTCAGCGTGATATCATCTCCTTGAAACGGCGCAAAGGTTCCATCCAAATAGGCCCCCGCATCAGTACCAACGTTATTCGCCGAATAGATCGCTGGCCCGCCCGCATACAGCGGTCCCATGCGAACGTTTATGTCGCTTGCAACTCCGATGATGATCCCGAACTGATCGTAGTTTTCAGTGAACACAGAATCGAGGAAAGTTGCGGTAACTGAAAAGTCTTCACCCCCCGTGAAGCCCAACGAACTAAGTTGAATTCCCATGTACTCGCCGACATCGATTGCGTCTTGCCCGTTGATATCATTCGTCGTCGTCATGATGGTCAAAGTTCCATCGCCGCTCGTATTGAGCGTCATGTTTGGATCGTTCACCGGTATCGATCCACCGGTCTTTGCCAACCGATCGGTGAGGCCAGTGCCATTGCCTGCCGAATCGGTAATGGTTCCCGGCGACGTGTTCTTAAAGTCGAGACTCAACGATGCCCCCTGCGCCGTGCTGCAGGCCGCTGCCGCGACCATCAGCCATAGACCGACCCTGTCAAAGATTCGCTTCATGTTGCACTCCTCCATTGGAAAAAAGGTGCTTCCCTCCCGCGGCAAAAAACAGTGCATCGAGCGATCAATTCACCCAAAGCCTGTCCGCGAGACGAATAGCGAGACGAATAGCGAGACGAATAGAGACATGCCATCTTTAGCAAATAGCGCACCGAAATTGCATCGAATGAATTATTTTGCCTAAACTGATGACAGGCAATACTTTAGCCAATTTTTCAAGCCCATCCAATTTGCCATCCAAGACGCGGAGAGTGTATATTTTATGTTTACCGACTGTTACCTGATGGATACACTGCGTTGTCTAAACATCCGTCCGCATCGACGCGGTTTCAGGCGCTGCTCGCTCGTCGCGCTGGGCCATCGATCGTTGCCGTGGCGGCAGGTTCGGGACAGATGGCGCAGTATGCCGTCGGGGCCGGCGCCGATTTGTTACTGGTGCTCAATGCCAGTCGCTATCGAAATCTCGGTGCCGGATCACTTGCCGCATTTCTGCCCTACGGCAATGCGAACGACCAAACCTACGATTTATTGACCGAACAGGTTCTGCCCAGAGCGACCGATGTGCCGGTTGTCGCCGGAGTGCTGGCCGGCGACGTGACGCGAGACCTGACACAGTGGCTGGAAAACCTGAAGCATTTGGGCGTCAGCGGCATCACCAATTGGCCGGCGATTGGGTTCGTCGACGGCCAGTTTCGCGAGGCACTCGAAGAGCAGACGGGCTGGACCATCGACAGCGAGATCGAGCTGCTCCGTCAAGCCCAGACTATTGGACTGGCCGCGTTTGGATTTGCGTTAACCGGCGCGGATGCGAGGCGGTTTGTCGAAGCGGGGGTCGAGGGTTTGATTCTCGACCTCGGTTTGACGCGCAAAATCGGCGACGTTCAGCAGCGCCGCGACCTGCTTCAAACCGCGATCAGCCATCTCAACCAGATGCTCGATGAAGCGCTCGGCAGCGCGACGCAGCGGCCGTTGACGCTGGCCTTCGGCGGCCCGATGACCACGTCCGACGATCTGCGCCAAGTGCTGCGGCAGAGCGCCATCGATGGCTTTGCGGGGGGATCGGTGTTCGAGCGTCTGCCTATCGAAAGCACCGTCGATTCGCTGGTGCGTCGCTTCAAGAGCGTGGCGATTCACCGTGCCGACGCGATCGACCCCTCGGGGCAAGGAGAAATGATCGGGAGCAGTAGCGCAATGCAGGAAATGTTCGACCTGGTGCGCCGGTTTGCTGCTCACGATGTGAATGTGTATCTCGAAGGCGAATCCGGCACCGGGAAAGAATTGGTCGCCAATCAGCTCCATCGCGCCAGCCATCGGTCGAGCCGACCGTTCGTGACGCTCAACTGTGGAGCAATTCCCGAAGGACTGCTCGAAAGCGAGCTGTTCGGACACGAAAAGGGCGCGTTTACCGGGGCCGATCGACGCCGCTTGGGAAAATTCGAACTGGCCCACGGCGGCACGTTGTTCCTGGACGAAATCGCCGACCTTCCGCCGCACGGTCAAGTGGCCCTCTTGCGAGCGCTCCAGCAGCGCGAGATTTCCCGCGTGGGAAGCGAATCAACCATTCCTGTGGACGTGCGCATCGTCGCCGCATCCAACCGCCCGCTTGCCCAACTCGTGGAAGATGGCCGCTTCCGCACCGATTTGTACTATCGACTCAATCACTGCGCGATTCGCTTGCCGCCGCTGCGCGATCGGCTAGACGACTTGCCGATGTTGGTCGATGCCATTCTGTCGCGATTGCAGGTCCAGTTGAACAAGCACCTGTTGGGGCTAAGCAAGGGGTTTTATCAGCGACTCCGGCACCACGCTTGGCCCGGCAACGTCCGCGAATTGGAACACACGCTCACGCAAGCTGCGCTGCGCGAAGATCAAGAAACTCTCGAAGGCGTCTACTTCGTGCCCACCGAACGAGGAAAATTTGCCGCCCATCGATCAAAAGTGAAATCCCATGCCACGGCGATCCAGGCCCTGCAAGACGCCAACGGCAACAAATCGATCGCCGCAAAAGCACTGGGAATTTCTCGCAAGACGCTCTACGCCTGGCTGAATCAGGATTGAGGCCGGTCGACAAAAGTTCCAATCCAGAGGGCCGCAAAATCGGCGCCCCGAGCTGTGCCCATGAGAAAGCGCGCCGCCGGCTCAACGGCTTCCGAACGGGCGCGCCTCCGTTTCCCAGACGCATCGCTGATGGCCATGGAAAACAAAATTCCTGCCGGTCGAAGGATCGCGGTTGTGAAGGTGGGAACGCTGCTGCTACTGCCTGACACCGACCACTTTCGTCAACGCTTCGACCATGAAAAACTCTCCCCACATCACCGATTCATCGACACCCAGATTTTTTGCCGTGTGATAAACGCCATGCTTCAAGATTCCTTCCCAGCCCGGGGTCTTCGAAGCCAGGTATTCCGGCTCGCACAGCGCATCGAGCATGGCGACCGCGGCATCGCGATAGGCCGCGGAGCGCTGCGGCGATTTGGTTTGCTTGGCTAGATCCAACAGGCCGCTGGCAGCGATCGCGCCGGCCGAGGTGTCGCGCTGAGCGCCCCAGGGAGGCGGCAGCGTCAAGTCGGCGTCGAAATCCCAATAGGGCACTTTGTCGGCCGGCAGATGATCGAGCCAAAATTTGGCGTTCCGCTCCGCAACTTCCAGAAATTCGTCGCTGCCGGTCAGCGCGTAAACTTTACTGTAGCCGTACAGCGACCAGCCGAGGCCGCGCGCCCAAGCGCTGTTGTCGCGCAGGCCTTGATGCGTGGTTTGCCGGAGAAATCTGCCTGTTTCCAGATCGAAGATCCCTTCGTGGGCGGTGGAACCCTCAGGCCGCACGATCGTGTCGCGCGTCGTGCGGCAATGGCTCGTGGCCACTCGCAGCAGGTGTTCGTCGCCGGTTTCTTTGGCCGCGTAAAAGATAATCGGCACGTTCATCATGATGTCGATGAACAGCGATTCGGGAGCGACAAAGGATCGCAGATACTGCCCTTTCTCCATGAACCGCAGCGCCAGCGTGCGCCCAGCTTGGATCAACACTTGATGCAGCCGCGCCTCGCCGGTCAACTCGTACCACGGCAAGTACGTGCTGAGAAAAATAAAACCCAGATCGTGTACTTGGCGATCGTGCTGGCGATGTTCCAGCAGTTTCGAATAATGTTCGGCTCGCTTCCGCCACTCGGGGCTGCCGCTGCGGCGGTGGAACTGCCACATCATGCCAGCCAGAAAGCCGCCGGTCCAATCGGTCCACAACTCACCGGAGTGGCGCCACTTGCCGCCGACCGTGTAGATGGGAAAGTAATCGGGATGCCGCTCGACCAGCGCGGCCACTTGTCGTTCGGCGAATTCGAGGGCCTCGGTATAGCGTGCGATGCGGGCGTCGGGCATTGGAAGATTCGGGGTTCAAGGTTCAGGGTTCAGCCAGTGAACACAGTTTCTCGGCAGTCGTGAGCTTTCGCAAGTAGCTGACGGTCGCCAAGTCCGATCGGGTAGCCTGCGTGGCCGGATTCAACTTAGCTCGCTACCCAGTAGTTGCCGCGATGCAATCTCGCGTCACGCCGTAGCGTCGCGGTGAGCAACTGCGCCAGAGTCTTTTCTCCTGTGCGCCTCCGCGTGAGTCACTTGCCCGCTTGACGAACATCGAGCGGCGCGGTATCGCCAAGAGATGAACTACGCCCCGCGATTACACGTCGTCTTGCACCAGCCGGAAATCCCTCACAACACCGGCAGCGTGGGGCGGACGTGCGTCGCGGTCGGCGCCAAGCTATGGCTCGTTCGCCCCCTTGGATTTCGGATCGACGACTACTACCTCCGCCGCGCAGGGCTTGATTATTGGGAGCATCTGGAATGGGAAGTCGTCGACGATTGGAATGCGCTCTCAGTGGGCCTGTGGGAGCAATCCCCGGCGAGCAAGATGTGGTTTTTCACCAAGACCGCGGCGCGAATCTATACGGACGCCGCGTTTCAACCAGGCGACGCGCTGGTGTTCGGCAGCGAATCGTGCGGCCTGCCGCCGTCGCTGTTGGAACCGAACCGAGACTGCGCCTTGCGAATCCCCATCCGCCAGCAGGTCCGAAGTTTGAACCTCTCGAACGCGGTCGGCATCGTCGCCTACGAGGCATTGCGGCAATGGGAAGCTTCCCGATAATAAGTCAACGGTGACAATGGTTCGCAGGAACCGCGGATCGCGCGGAGGCCGGCGGATGGTTGATGGACGATCCGCGAAACTCCGCGGTTTCTGGGCTATCCTTGACCGTTGGATCAACTTGACCAACGCGTCTATTTTTCCATCCATTCATGCCGCTGATTCCCGCTCAACAGCTTTCCGAATTCGCCGTTGTGCTGCTCCAAGCCGGCGGGGTTTCGGCCGCTGAAGCCAAACTCGTCGGCGAAAGCCTCGTCGGCTCGAATCTGCGCGGTCACGATTCGCACGGCGTAATGCGCGTGGCCCAGTATCTCGACAGCGCCTCCAAAGGGGATGTGAAGCCAGGGGCCGAACTGACGATCGTCAAGGAAACGCCGACGCTCGTGCAGGCCGACGGCAATTGGGGCTTCGGCCAAACGCAAGCGCGGCGGCTGACGGAAAGGCTCATTGTCAAAGCGCGCGAGGAGGGAATGGCTATCGGCACCCTCATTCATTCCAGCCATATCGGGCGGCTGGGGGAATACTGCGAGTTGGCCGCTGATGCAGGCATGGTTTCGCTGATGATGGTCAACACGCACGGCGCGGCGGCCCGCGTAGCGCCGCCCGGAGGAACCGCGCCGCGATTGGGGACAAATCCGATCGCGCTGGGCGTGCCGCATCCGGACGGCGCACTGCTCTTGGACTTCGGCACGAGCATCACCGCCGAGGGCAAGGTGCGCGTCAAGCGCATCGCCGGTGAAAAATGCCCCGACGGCTGGCTGCTCGACCGTGAAGGGCGGCCGACCAACGATCCCCAGACGCTCTACGGCAATCCTCCCGGCACCATCCGCCCGTTCGGCGGCGACCAACCGCACAAAGGCTTTGCTTTAGGCCTGATGGTTGAAATTTTCGCCGGGGCGCTGTCTGGCGGTCCCTGCATTCGCGAGCAGCCCATCACACAAATTGGCAATTGCGTGTTTGAGCTGATCATCGACCCGCGTCACGTCGGCGGCGCGCAACACGTCGCTTGCGAAGTGGAGAACCTTGTCGCCTTCATCCGCCAATGTCCCCGTGCCGCAGGCGTCGATGAAATTCTGCTTCCAGGCGATCCCGAGCGAAAAACGCTGGCAAAGCGGCTTGCCGACGGCGTGCCCATCGACGAGGGGAACTGGAAACAACTCACGGACTTGGCGGCCAAGCTGGGCGTGAGAATCGAGCAATAATCATGGAGCAGAGAGCCGTCACGGAATCTCCGTGCTCATCGCACGTTGCCGTAAATCGGCATATGACGGTAGTACACTTCGAGCATGTACGTCTGCAAGGCAGTAATAAATAGACGTCCACCTTGATCGCCCCACCGATAGACGCCGGGATTCCAGCTTCCCGATTCACGGCCGTCTTTAATCTGCGCCCGAGGCACCTCGACCGACATCACGCGGTTCCACTGCCGCCAATGATCCCCTTCCATGTGGTGCATGACTTGGGTCGCGTAATACCAATAGTAGGCGTCGCGCTCGCTGCCATCCATGGTGATCGGATTGGCGACGATCTGGTTCGCCCCGTTGACGAGGCGAATGTCGTCGCGCTTCCAGCCCAGATACTGTCGCGAAAGCAGCCCTTCCGCCGTCATCGCCATACTAGGGCGATCGCGGGGGATATAGGTGTATTGACTCCCTTCGGCAACTTGCACGGCATCGAGAAATTTCGATGCTTTTTCTAGCACTTCGGGGGGAACTTCCAACCCCGCCATCCGCGCGCTTTGCAGCGCCATCAGAAACCAACCCGTCACCGACAGGTCGGAATCGCTCTGCGGCTCGTAGCGCCAGCCGCCGAGTCCCTTGTCTTGAGCAAAGACGCAATAATCGACCGCCAACTGCGCGGGACGAAGATAGGCGGAATCGTGCGACATTCCGTACAGTTCGCAAATGGCGATCGTGCATTGGGCATGGGCATAAAGCTGGTGCTGACTGACCAGGCCGGCCCCCATGAATTGTCCCTTGGGCGATTGCAGCTTCAGCAGCGCATCCCAACCTTTTTTGACGACGGCCTTATATTCGCCCTCCCGATGCGTATGGCCATCTCCTTGAAACGCCAGCAGCGCCATGCCGGTGGCGGCAGGGAGATCTTCTTCGTAGCCTCCGTCGGCATAGGGCCCTTTCAAGCTCCATGCGCCGTCCCCGCGCTGATTGCGTTTGAACCATTCAAGCGCGCGTTTGATCGCTTCCTTGACGTCGGCCGTAATGCCAAATCGACGGCCCATCACTCCTTTCATGCCTTTGCCGCGGCCCCGGAACCCATCGCCGATTTTCAAACCCGAAGTATTGGAACTATTGGAAGCGAATGCGTTGAGCGTCGGCTGCGCGAATGGATTGGCGCTGACGCTCAGTGGCAATTCGACCGCCTGAAAGCCTTCGCTATTGGCGTTGGGCGAAGCGAGCGGCTGATTGTCGCCGTCGAGGAAACCGACCGGCTCATCGACCAGCTCCGATCCCGTAGCGTCGGACGTCGCGGTTATTTCCACTTCCGTCTTGCGCTCGACCGTGTAGTAACTGACGCCCAGCAAAATGAGCGCGAGCATATGCACCACCGTGCTGACCAGCCACGGCGGAGCGCGCAACAGCGCCTGTTCGAGATCCTCTTCGTTCTGTTGGTTCTCCGCTTCGGCGTCGTTGCCGTTGAGCATGCCGAGCGGAATCGGCGGGGGCTGCGGAACCGGGCGCTTGGCAGCGACGGGTTTGCCGCCCGATGGATTACTCGACGGGGCACCCGAGACTACAGACAACGGAAGCGTCGTCGAATCCGTCATAGAACCGGACCGAATGGATGAAAATGTTCCGTAACCGTTGATGCTCCCCGGCGGCGATTGCCTCTCTCTGCCGGAAGCACAAAGCTGCTCTCATTTTAGCGAACAACGTCGCTGGCAGCAACCAGAAAGGGTTCGAGGTTCCGCCTCGAGGGCAGCGCAAGAAATCGGCAGCCGATCGGCCAATTCAACCATCGGCGGGAAACCCATCATAAGACCATTCTTTGGATTCCGCCCCTCTCCCGTTCCATCCCGAACTCTAAACCCCGAACCCTCCTACTGCCTCACGTCCGTCTCCAAAAAACGGGCTAAACTATGGAAATCGGAGTTCGGGTCGATGTAGCGAACTTTCGTAACCAGCGTCTGGGGATCGACGAGCGTTTCAAACGGCACATAGTTTAGTTCGAGTTGACCGCGGACGGAGATCATCACGCCGTCCAGCTTCTTCTCGACCAAGGCCCGGTAGGCCCCCACGCCCAGTTGGCTGCCCAGCATCACGTCAAACGCCAACGGTCTGCTGCAACGAGCCTCGTAGCCCAACTGCAAGCCGATAATGCGCCGATTGCGACCGGTCTGATTCGAGTACTCCTCCATGATGAGCTTCGAGAACATCTTGCCCAAGTTGACCTGGGCAATGTTGATGTGGCCGTGCTCGTCGCGCGGAATTCCCTTCAGATACGACATCGGCAAAAATTCCGCCAACCCTTCGGCAAGGACCAGGACGCCGTAACGCTTGTCTTCGAATTCTTCTCGGACGCGCATCATCTGCACGATTCGCTTGACGAGTTCGTCGACGTTCATAATGGTGCGCGTAATCCGCTCGCCGGTGGCGGAGTTGATTTCTTCCTCCGTCGCTGCGTAGGTTCCGTGAATATCCTCGACGCTGATCACCAGGCTCGCCTCGCCGGCGATCGCAGCGCCATAGGCGAGCCAACCGGCGCTGCGCCCCATCGTCTCGGCCAGATAATAGACTTCGCTCGCCTCGGCATCGTGCAACAGATTGCGAATCTCGCTGGCCAGCGTCTCCACGGCGGTAAAATAGCCAAAAGTAAAGTCGATGCCCATGTAGTCGTTGTCGATCGTCTTGGGCAAATGCACGATCGGAATTCGCTTCGAAGAAGCTGGCAAGCGGTCTTGAAACAGCTTGAACTTATTGGCGGTCTTCAGCGTGTCGTCGCCGCCGATCGAAAGCAGGGCATCGACCCCGATCGAACACAGGGCCTCGTACACGGTGCGGAGCGGCTGAACTTTTTCCGGGTCGTCCAGATGGCTCGGATGCGAAACGTGCTTGCCGGGATTCGTCCTGGCCGTCCCGATCAAGATGCCTTGCGAATTTCGCACGCGACGCATCATCCGCGGCGTAATTTTCAGATAGTCTTTGCCCGGGCCTTCGGCAAGCGAGTAATTCGGCCCGAATTTCAACAGCCGCGAGTAGCCGTTCAAGATGCCAACGACTTCGATGCCGCGACGCATGAAGGAATCCGCCGCCGCCGAAATCACCGCATTGGCCGCCGGCGCAGGGCCTCCAGCAAACAGGATGGCGGCGCGATGAATGTTCGTTTCGGAACGGGGCGGGCTCGACAGCGACGTAGACATTGGCAACTCCAAGCAACGTGTTATTTCTTAATGCTTTTCCGTTAGTATAAAGCCCCCCATTCGCGCAAGATAGCGCCATTTAGACGCGCTCAACTGCATGCGCCCAACCATGCCAGCTAGGGGATACACCGCGGTATTTGCACCGCCTAACTAAGCAGCGTCCGCTCGACAAACGTAGTGTCGATGCGGCACTCGTGAAATGCGGTGTGGCTGAGAATGTCCTGGTGCAGCGGCGCCGTGGTTTTGATCCCCTCGACCCGCAATTCCGCGAGTGCGCGCTGCATCGTGTTGATGGCGTCGGCGCGAGTCGGCTGATGCACGATCAGTTTGCCGATCATCGAGTCGTAATACGGCGAAACCGTGTACCCCGAATATGCGTGCGAATCCCAGCGAACGCCAAAGCCGCCAGGGGCAATCAGCCGCTCGATCTTCCCCGGGCAAGGCTGGAACCCTCGCTGCGGGTCTTCCGCGTTGATGCGGCATTCGATCGCCGCGCCCCGCTGCAGCACGTCATCTTGCGTCAACCAGAGTTTTTCGCCGGCGGCGACGCGAATTTGCGCCTTGATCAGGTCAATGCCCGTGACCATTTCGGTGACGGGGTGCTCGACCTGAATCCGCGCATTCACTTCGATGAAGTAAAAGTTGCCGCTCTGATCGACGATAAACTCGACCGTGCCCGCGTTCGTGTAACCCGCCGTCTTCACCAGCCGCACCGCCGCCTCGCACATTGCCCGGCGATTCTTCGGCGTTAAATGCGCCGCGGGGCTTTCCTCGATCAGTTTTTGATGACGCCGCTGGGTGGAACATTCGCGCTCGAACAAATGCACCGCGTTGCCATGCTGGTCGGCGAGAATCTGCACTTCCACGTGACGCGGCCGTTCGATATATCGCTCCAAATAAATCCCCGCGTTGCCGAATGCCGCCTCCGCCTCGGCGGAGGCCTGCTGCAGCGCGCTCTTCAACGTCAAATCGTTCGCCGCCACGCGCATCCCGCGCCCGCCGCCGCCGGCCGTGGCCTTGATCAACACAGGAAAGCCGATTTCGTGCGCCAGCCGCACCGCATCTTTCTCGTTTTGAATCAGTCCCTCGCTCCCCGGCACGACCGGCACCTTCGCCGCGCGGGCAATGCCGCGAGCCGTGTTCTTGTCTCCCAATTTCGACATCGCCTCAGGCGTCGGCCCGATGAAGTCGATGTTGCAACTGCGGCAAATTTCGTTGAAGTGCGCGTTTTCCGAGAGAAAACCATAGCCAGGATGGATCGCCTGCACGTTGCCAATTTCCGCGGCGCTGATGACTCGGTCGATCTTCAAATAGCTGTCCGCCGCCTTCGGCAGCCCCACGCAATAGGCCTCGTTGGCAAGCTGCAAATAGTTCGAGCCGCGATCGGCTTCGCTGAAGATGGCCACCGTCTCGATCCCCAGTTCGCGGCACGCGCGAATGACGCGAAGGGCGATTTCGCCGCGATTGGCAATTAAGATACGCTTATACATATCCGGAAGAGGGTTCAGGGTGTCGTATCCGAATCCGGCTAGGCGTGCGTTGCAATCAAGGACAATTCGGTTCTCGAGCAGCTCATCATCATTTCGGCCCCAAAACCCTGCACCCCGAACCCTACTTCTTCGCGTCAATCTTAAACAGTGGCTGACCGAACTCGACCGGCGCGCCGTTTTCCACCAGCAGTGCCACGATCTTGCCAGACATCTCGGCCGGAATCTCGTTGAACACCTTCATCGCCTCGATGATGCACACGATGCTGTCCGGGCCGACGTGATCGCCCACCTTCACAAACGGCGGCGATTCGGGATTTGCGGCGGAATAGAACGTGCCAACCATCGGGCTTTTGATGACCGCATAATCGCCGCCAGCCGCTGGAGCCGCAGCCTTCGCCTCGCCACCTCCCGCTGGGGCCGCCGGTTGCGAAGCCACTGGCGCCGCCATCATCGGCGTCTGCGCAAAAAACGCTTCCGCGCCGCGTCGAATCCGCACCCGCTGCTCGCCCTGACGCAAATCCACTTCCGCCAGGTCGTGTTCCTTCATCAGTTCAACCAGCCGCCGAACTTTCTTCACGTCGAAAATATCGCCACCGCCCGATGCAGGATTCGTCATGGGTCCATCGCTCCAGCGAGCGGGGTCAGGGGTCAGGGGTCAGGAATTTGTGACGACCGGCGTCGAATTTGACGCAGTTGAAAACCTTTGTGAAACGATATTCAGATGGCGCTCAAGGGTCCGCTCAAGTCCATTCAGCATCCGCACACATTCCAAATATCTCTCTCTTCGTGCGTTCAATGGTTCCGACGAATATATATGCTTTTATCTGTGCAATGTAGAGGTGGTAGACCGTTTCTAGCGCCTCCCCTCAATCGCGATGCTCGCCTTCAATCTTGATGCGAATTTGGCGATCACGATGTTTCTCAGCCAGGTTTGCAGGCGAACTATTCGACGATCTCCATACTTGCGACGCCAACTCAAAACACTCCTTTATTAGGCCAACCCTTGGTCAAATGGCAAACTTCAAACTTCTAAATGCAGCTCGCGCAATCGCCGATAAGCAACCAAATCCTCCACTTGCAAAAAGTTAGCCATCGGTTCACCAGTGCTCCCCGACTGCTCCTCTCTGCTCCTTCTGAACCCTGAAACTTGAACCCTACACGACACAATCTTCCCAACGCTTCGGCACGCTCGTCAGCACTTCGCAACCGTGCTTCGTCACCAAAATATCGTCCTCGATCCGCACGCCCCCGAACCCCGGCAAATAAATCCCCGGCTCAACGGTCATCACCATGCCAGGCTGCATCTTGATCGGGTGCCCTTTTGCAAACCGCGGGGCCTCGTGAATTTCCAGTCCCAAGCTGTGACCCAGCCCGTGGCCAAACTGCTTGCCGAAGCCGGCCTTCTCGATCACGCCGCGGGCCACCGCGTCGATTTCTTCCCCCGTCATGCCGGGCCGAATCGCCTCGATCGCGCGCTGCTGCGCGGCGAGCGTAACTTCATAAATACGTTGGAGTTTGGGCGGGATTTTACCGGTCACCAAAACCCGGGTCAAGTCGCTGCAATACAGCCGCCCAAACGCCCCCCAATCGATCAACACAAAGTCCGCGTCCGCGATTTTCCTCCCGGCCGCGCGATAATGGGGCAGCGCCGCCCGGTCCCCCACGGCCACGATCGGCGGAAAGCTCGTGCATTTCCCCCCGAACATCCGCACCTGATGCTCGATCTCGTCCGCAATCTGCTTCTCGGTCTGACCCGGCCGCAGCGCCGCCTTCACCACGGCAAACGCCTTCTCGGCGATCGTAATTGCAATTTTGATCTCCGCGATCTCCTCCTTGTCTTTCACCATCCGCAACGCTTCAACCTGACTGCTAGTCGTCACGAATTCCAGCTTTTCCAGCTTCGCGGCCAATTGCTCCTGCAGCCCAATCGTCATCGAGCCCCCCTCGACCCCCAGCCTCGACACCTTCGCCTGCTTCAGCACCTTCACCGTCCCTTCGAGCATCAACTCTCCCGGCGGCCGAATATGCAACTCCAGCCCCGGACACTCCTCCTCAAGCTGCGTCGTATATCGCGGGTCGCTGATGAGCACATTCCCTGCGGGCGTCACCAGCAAATAGCTGTCGTCCCCCGTAAACCCAGTCAGATAAGTGACGTTCGTTTCATTCGTCACCAGCAGCGTATCCGCCCCCGACTGGCGAAGGTTTTTGAGTAAGCGTTGGCAGCGTTCAGCATGGCGGCTCATCGATGTGCTTCAAAATAGGGAACGATCGAACCATTCATTCCGCCCTTGCTACCAGCTTCGCGGCCGGATAGCAAGGGTAATACATGGAAGCCCGCACACATGGAAGTCCGCCGCGTCAGCAAGGGAATGCAATGCCAAACGCCTCATCGGAAGCTCCGTTTCGCCTTGCTAGACTAGAGTCGCGCCGATAAGCTTTGAAAGAGCTATATTCAACTTCCCGAAAATTCAACATGGTTACCCGCCCATGAAGCCAGCGGCCATGCAATTGCAAGATGTTCCAGCTTCACCAGACCGAGATAGAATGGCTGGTTGCTAAATGGCTCGATCCGTCACCAACCGCCAGCGCGTCATCGACCATGGCGAGGTCTTCACCCCTCCCGGCCTCGTCAACGACATGCTCGATCTGGTCGCGCACGAATGCGAACGGATCGATTCGCGATTTCTGGAACCCGCCTGCGGCAACGGCAATTTTCTCGCCGAAGTGCTGCGCCGCAAGCTCCGCACGGTCACTAAGCAAAACGCTCGCAACCGCCAGCACTGGGAGCGCGACGCCGCCCTCGCCGTCTGCAGCCTCTACGGCGTTGACTTGTTGGCCGACAATGTCGCCGAATGTCGCGAGCGGTTGCTACAGATTGTTGCCGCCACGCACGCACAGACGTTCAAAGTAGAACTGCCAGAAGAAGCCGGCGCTGCGATCGCGTACATTCTGTCTCGAAATATCCTGCAGGGAGACGCCCTTTCGCTGCAAACCGCCGACGGGCGGCCAATTGAGTTCAGCGAATGGTCGCCGCTCAACGGCGCGCTCCTCAAACGCCGCGATTTTGTTTACGAGCACCTGCTCGAGCATGCCCACATTGCCAACTTGCCTCTCTTCAGCGATCTGGGCAAAGACGTCTACGTTCCCACGCCCGTTCGCGATTTCCCGCCATCGCACTACTTGAAGGTTGCCGACGCCGAAGGGGCAGCATGACCGGCCATAACCCCGACATCCTCACCTGCCTGGCCAACCTGTCGGCCGACGAGGTCTTCACCCCGCCGAAGCTGGCCTCGGCCATGCTCGACCTGCTCCCCGCCGACCTATTCCGCTCCCCCGAGACGACCTTCCTTGACCCGGTCTGCAAAAGCGGCGTCTTCCTGCGCGAGATCGCGCGCCGATTGAACGAAGGTCTGGCCGACCAGATGCCCGACGACCAGAAGCGCATCGATCACATCCTCACCAGGCAGGTTTTTGGACTGGCGATCACCGAATTGACCAGCCTCATCAGCCGCCGGTCGGTCTACTGCTCGAAGAAGGCCGACGGCAAGTTCAGCATCGCCACCGCGTTCACCAAGCCCGACGGCAACATCCGCCTGCCCAAGACCGGCCACGCGTGGACGAGCGCCGGCCGCTGCGAGTTCTGCGGGGCGAGCCAAGGGGAATACGACCGCGACGAATCGCTCGAAGAATACGCCTATCCCTTCATCCACGGCATCGATCCGAGAAAGGTGTTTAACGTGAAATTTGATGTCATCGTAGGCAATCCGCCGTACCAGTTGGGCTCGGACGGAGGCAATCGAGATATTCCGATTTACAATAAGTTTGTCGACTAGGCAAAGAAGCTAAATCCTCGACTCCTTACTATGATCGTCCCTTCGCGCTGGATGGCCGGCGGACTGGGGCTGGCCGAATTCCGTCAACAGATGCTTAAGGATCGGCGAATTCGAAAGTTGGTGGACTATCCCGCTGCGGCCGAAGTGTTTCCTGGCGGGGAGATAAAAGGTGGCGTCTGCTATTTCTTGTGGGAGCGCGATGCCGAGGGTGACTGCGCAATGACAATGGTTAGGGGCAGTGACGTGATCGGGCCGCAAGAACGAAGCTTGGGCGAGTTCGATGTACTCGTGCGCGACAGCCGGGCACTTAGCATCCTTCGAAAAGTGCAACTTGAACAGGAAACTTCGATCAGCGACATCCTTTCCGTAGACAAGGAGTTTGGTTGGACGTCAAACTTCGATGGATTCCACAAAACGGAACGCGAAGGTGACTTGCCGATCCACTACATTCGAAAGATGCAAAGGGGCATCGGCTACATCTCTCGCGGTTCTGTCGAAAAGAGCGAGCATCTAATCGACACATGGAAAGTACTTGTCCCGAAGGCATTCAACGGCGGGGACGGCTTGCCTCATCAAATACTCGGCAAGCCGCTGATTGCACCGTCGCCGTCAGTCTGTACCCAGTCTTTTCTTCTATATCCGTTCACGAACCGAAGCTAAGAGCGTCCAATCTTATTACAAGACAAGGCTTTTTAGATTCCTCGTATCGCTCCGAAAGATCACGCAAGATGCGACACGTTCCACATACAACTGGGTTCCGTTGCAGAAGTGGGACAGTGTTTGGACAGACGAACTTCTGTACAAGAAGTACGGTATCACGGGTGACGAGGTGGCGTATATCGAGTCAATGGTCCGTCCAATGGATGGAGTCGACTAGATGCGCGACCAATTCTTCCCCAACCGCCCCGACGCCAAGCCGACGATTTACGCCTTCGCCAGCACGCACCCGGATCATGCGGGGTTGTTGAAGGTCGAGGCGGGATGCCATGAATCGCACCAACTGTTAGGATGAAGCCATGCTCTTGACGCGACCGGAACAACTTCGCATCGACCTGCCGCTGGAGGCGATCGCCCGCGTATGTGAGAAGTACGGGGTGAGCGAGCTGGCGGTATTCGGTTCGGTGCTGCGCGACGACTTCGCCCCGGAGCGCAGCGACGTGGATTTTCTCGTGCGGTTCATCGACAACGACGCCGGCGATTGGGGATACAAGTACATGGACATGGAGGAGGAACTGGGGAAATTGCTGGGCCGCAAGGTGGACGTGGTGAGCTGGCGCGGGATCGAACAGAGTACCAACCCGGTTCGACGCGGGCACATCCTCAAGCACGCGAGGCGGGTTTATGAACAAGGATAAGGCTTATCTGATCGACGTCGGCGAATCGATGCGCATCGTAGTCTCGCACATGGGGGAGGCGACATTCGACGCGTTCGTCGCCGATGTCGCAAAAATGGACGCGGTGAACCGGCGGCTGTAGATCATCGGCGAGGCGACCAAGCGACTGACGCCCGCGCTCCGGAGCCAGTTCACGGACATTCCGTGGCAGAAAATGGCCGGGCTGCGCGATCGGCTGATCCACGGTTACGACAAGCTGGAACTGGACAAGGTCTACGACGCGGTGACGAAGGTGATTCCGACGTTGATCCCGAAGGTCGAGGCGATCATCCAAACGCTTCCCGATCCGGAGTAAAGGGGCGATGACACGATGAGCATGCAGGAGTTCTTCCCGCCGCGCCCCGCCGCCAAGCCAACAATCTACGCCTTCGCCAGCACCCACCCCGACCACCCCAGCTTGCTCAAGGTCGGCGACACCGAGCGGCGTCTCGGTTCATGCTCTGCCCGGCACTGGGACACCGAGGTCTTTGCAGATGGCGCGAGCGGTCGTTTCCTTGATCTCGTTGTGCCGCGGAATGGCAGACCGGCGGGTGTTGTCGCTGTTGCACCAGTAGGAATGCCTGCCCTTTCGCGCAGCAGGCGACAGCCGTGGTCGGAAAGGTGGCGCTAGAGGTCGCGCCTTTTCATGCCGTGACTTTCACGCGTTCGCTGGTGTCGGTGGCGGCGCTGGCGCTGGCGGCAGCCTCGCGGTTGAGCTGCAGCATCTCGCTCAATGCCTCTTGGATCGATTCAAGGAGCTTGGCGCGAGAGCGTTCCTGGCAGTTGACGCCGGGAATTTCTTCGACCCAGCCGACCCACCAGTCGCCGTCTTTTTGGATGATGGAGGTATAGTGGTTCATACCGAACTAACCCATGCTTTCGCGCCGCGATTGGAACTTCACACCGTCGAAAAACTCGCCGAATCGACATCCATCTCACACGCGGGGGCAAGGCTTCGATCCGAGCAGCCGCTTCTAATAAGTATCGGATCGCGGCCGCGATCTTGTCAACCAAGGAATTAAAAAGTGAGCACGAGCGACTTCTTCCCCCCACGTCCCCTCGCAGCCCCAACGATCTATGCCTATGCCAGCACCCACCCCGACCACGCCGGATTGCTCAAGGTCGGTTACACCGAGCGCGAGGCGGCTGAGCGGATCGCCGAGCAGTGGCCGGGCGGGCTCAAGGCGTATCGGATCGAGTTGATCGAATCGGCGATGCGGCCGGACGGGACGAGTTTTACCGATCGCGACATTCACCGACACCTGCGAGCGCGCGGGCACAAGAACACCACGCACGAATGGTTCAAGTGTACGATCAAGGACGTGAAAGCCGCGATCGTCGCGGTGATGAATCGCGAGGCGAACGTCGAAGACCGCACGCAGACCTTCGACCTGCGCCCCGAGCAGAAAGCAGCCGTCGCGCAGACCGTCGCCTATTTCAAACGGGCACAGCAGAAAACGCCCGATCGCGCCCCGCACTTTCTCTGGAACGCGAAGATGCGTTTCGGGAAGACGTTCGCCAGCTATCAACTGGCGAAGCAGATGGGTTGGAAAAAGGTGCTGGTGCTGACCTTCAAGCCGGTGGTGAAGCACGCCTGGGCGGACGACCTAAACCGGCACAAGGACTTTGAAGGCTGGCAGTTCATCGGCCGGGACACCGACCTAACTTACGAACAGGCCGACCCGAAAAAGCCGATCGTCTGCTTCGGCAGCTTTCAGGATTTTTTGCAGCGCGACCGCACCGGCGCGATCAAAGCCAAGAACGAATGGGTCCATCTCACCGAGTGGGACTGCGTCATCCTCGACGAGTACCATTACGGCGCCTGGCGAGAGAACGCCAAGGGCCTGTTCGGAGCCGACGAAGCAGACGAAGGCGAACTTGCGGATGAGGTAGCCAAGGACGAGCAGGCGTTTGACGAAACCATCCTGCCCATTGAGACGGGGGCTTACCTGTACCTTTCCGGCACCCCGTTTCGAGCGCTAGCCTCGGGCGAATTCATCGAAGAGCAGATCTACAACTGGACGTACAGCGACGAGCAGCGGGCAAAACGGGACTGGAAAGGCCCCGGCGAGAACCCCTACGCCGAGCTACCCCGACTGGTGCTGATGACCTACACATTGCCGGACGAGATTCGGCAGGTGGCCGAGCAAGGGGAGTTCAACGAGTTCGATCTGAACGAGTTTTTCCGCGCTGAAGGCGACGAGGACGAAGCAAAATTCGAGCACGAAGATGAAGTGCAGAAGTGGCTGAACCTCATTCGCGGTTCGTACAAAGGCACGACAATCGACGATTTGAAGCTCGGCCGGGATCGCCCGCCGCTGCCGTTCTACGACGCGCGGTTGATGAGTGTCCTCAATCACACCTTCTGGTTTTTGCCGAGCGTGGCCTCGTGCCATGCGATGGCGAATTTGCTGCAGGCGAAGCACAACGTCTTCTACCACGACTTCAAGGTAGTGGTCTCCGCCGGCGCGGCGGCGGGCATTGGCGCGGCTTCGCTGCCTCCGGTGCTCGAAGCGATGGATGATCCGCTCAAGAGCAAGTCGATCACGCTTTCGTGCGGAAAGCTGACCACGGGCGTGACGGTGCGTCCGTGGACGGGGATGCTCATGCTGCGCAAGCTGTCCAGCCCGGAGTCGTACTTTCAGGCGGCGTTTCGCGTGCAATCCCCTTGGACCGTGAAAGACGCGAATTTGCACGACGTCATCGTGAAGCCGGAGTGTTACGTCTTCGACTTCGCGTTGAACCGGGCCTTGCGGCAGATTGCCGATTACGGGTCGCGGCTGGCAACCGATGAAACGACGCCGGAGCAACGCATCACCGAGCTGGTCGGGTTCCTGCCCGTGCTGGCGTACGACGGCAGTTCGATGCGTCAATTGGACGCCACGGAGATCCTCGACGTCGTGACCAGCGGGACCGCCGCCACGCAACTCGCCAAGCGTTGGGAAAGCGTGCTGCTGGTGAACGTCGACGATGGCACGCTCAATCGTCTAATGAACGACCCGCAGGCGATGGAAGCGCTGATGGCCATCGAGGGTTTCCGAAACCTTAATGCCGACCTCGAGACAATTATCAACCGCTCGGAGCAGATCAAAGACGCGAAACGCCGAATTGCCGATGACGGCGAGCTCAGCGAAAAAGAGCAACGCAAACTGACCGAGGCGGAAAGGGAACGCAAATCGCTTCGCAAGCAGGTGCAAGAGAAACTGATTAAGTTTGCCGCCCGCATTCCGGTCTTTATGTACTTGACCGACTATCGGGAACAGCGGTTAAAAGATGTGATCACCAAGATTGAGCCCAAGCTCTTTAAACGCGTCACCGGATTGACGACCGAGGACTTCGAGCGGCTCGTGAGCCTAGGCGTCTTCAATAGCGCACTCATGAACGATGCGGTGTGGAAGTTCCGCCGGTACGAGGATTCCAGCCTGCGTTACATGGGAATCAGTCGTCACAAGGGATTGGATGTCGGCTTGTTCGATACAGCGCTGACCGAAGAAGACTTCCAAGCCACCTTCAGCGGCCTGTCTGAAAGCCCGCCGCGTTAGCAAGGGAGCGTCCGGGCTGATGATCGATTGTGTGGCCACTTCTCCCTCGCCGACGCGTTGGGCTACCAGAAATCGCCCCCTCTTGCTGCTCTCTAGAAGTGAACATAATCCCACACGCCATCTTGACAAGCGACTGTACAGGCGATAAGTTGTCTGACAAGGGATTCATCGACAACGTCTCCCCCGCCGTGTGGAAATATGAAGTCTCCGGCAAGCAGGTGTTGACACAATGGTTCAGCGATCGTAAGAAGAATCGAGAGCGGCCAATCATCGGCGACCGCCGGCCCCCGTCGAAGCTCGGCGACATTCAGCCCGATCATTGGCTCGCCGAGTACACCACCGAATTGCTCAACGTCTTGCACGTGTTGACCTTGCTCGTCGATTTGGAGCCAGCACAAGCAAAGCTGTTGGAGACCATCTGTGAAGGACCCCTACTTAGATTCCCTGCTTGAACTCCTCAAAGACCCGGAACTCGCGGGCGGCCCGCGCTTGATTTCCGTTCATGAATTGCGAGCGGCCGGCGCACTGGATGTTCCGCCGGCGTGGCGGAAGTCGCTCGGCGGAGAACCCGTTGAGCGCGACCTCTTTTCCGATTTGGAAGACGACGACATTGTCACCGATCAACAGTCACCAGCCTCACGCGAATCCGACGAGGATGCAGAGGACGATCAGTCCGAAAATGAACCTGATTGAAGATCGGTGCGCAATTTTGGTTCGTATCTAGCATCCTTCCGCCTGTCGCCCGCCCAGCTTCTCAACCTGCTATCGCTTGCAGCACGCAACCTGCACGCCTGCGGTGTCCTGGACCTTGAGACCTGGGCCTTGAAGTTTCCGCCCACCAGCCGCCAGCGAGCGATTCGCGACGAGCAATCCAGCCTCCGCCCATACTCCGGCTGCCACTGACGGCCCCTCACACCCCGAACCCCATACCCTTTTTTCAGCCCTTGACAACATCCGTACACTAGATACAATTGAACCTGCCAGCGCGGCCGACCGCTGCGCGGGGCGAGTCCGACCTTTGACAACTGAACCTTGCCAACCGCCACAGTCGATGGTGCGACAGGCTCATCGGCGCGGCGACATCGTCCGCGGCCGGCCATGCATGCCGCTTGCGTCAGCGTGGAATCTGCGCGCCGCGGCCGGGGTCGCTCGGCCGCTGGCGGCTTATTTTCCATCGACCCTCGCCAACGGAAAATCGAAAAAATCCTCGGTAATTTAGGCCTCATTTGCTGTTCCCCTGGTCAAAATTTGCAAACGAGGGCGGAAATGGACTGGAAATCGGCCGGCTCCAATTTGTGCGTCTTGCTCGAAGAAAACACGGTTTCCGTGGTCCCTAATTTCCACCACAAAATTTTTTTCCAAATCGGCGCACCCGAACGAAATCGCGTTTTCTCGAACAAAACCCCATCCTGCGCCAGTTCGCCGCCGTAGCAACGCAAACTTCAGTAACACCATCCAGCAGCCAGAATCAAACATCCACCCGTCCACCCCTAACCAAACCCATGCTCCCCGATCAACTCAAATCGCTGGCCGAGCAGCTTGCCGAGGGCAGTTTGTCGCTCGATGGGTTCCTGCGCGAAGTGGCCCGGCCGCAGACGGCCGATCTGGGCGAGGTGCAGCTCGATCTCGATCGTCGCCGCCGCTGCGGCTTTCCCGAAGTCGTGTTCGGCGAAGGTAAGACACTGGCGACGCTCGAAAAGACGATCGAGCGAATGGTCGGCGATCGCGTCGATGTGCTAGTGACCCGCACGGCTCCCGAAGTTGCGTCAGCGCTGCAACATCGGTTCCCCGCGGCCGAGTACAACAGCGCCGCCCGCACGCTGCGAATTCGATCCGCCAACGAGAACGAACGTTCGGCGGCCAAGCCCGAGCGCGCGAAGGTTGCCGTCGTCTCGGCGGGCACGACCGACCGGCCGGTGGCCGAAGAAGCGATGGAAACGCTCCGCTGGATGGGCGTCGAAGTCAAGCTCATTCAAGACGTCGGCGTGGCCGGGCCGCATCGGCTGCGCGAACATCTCGCGGAACTCGAAGATGTCGCGGCCGTCGTGGTGGTCGCAGGCATGGAAGGGGCGCTGCCCAGCGTCGTGGGCGGCTATGTCGCTTGTCCGGTAATCGCCGTTCCCACCAGCGTCGGCTACGGCGCGAACTTTGGCGGCCTAGCGGCGCTGCTGTCGATGCTCAATAGCTGCGCGGCAAACGTCACGGTCGTGAATATCGACGCCGGATTCAAAGCCGGCTACGTCGCCGGCCTGATTGCCAACGGTCGAACCACGAACCACTAACGACTCGCCCGTCAGAGCCAATCATCCCTCATGCCCAATCTACCCCTTCCCAAATTGATGCCGCGCCCGCTCGATAGCCATAAAGGCGTCTTCGGCCACGTGCTGCTGGTGGGCGGCTCGCGCGGAATGGCCGGCGCGATCTCGCTTTCCGGCATGGCCGCACTCCGCAGCGGCGCAGGACTCGTCACCCTTGCAACTCCGGAGACATGCGTCGATACGGTTGCCGGGTTTGAGCCTTCGTACATGACCGTGCCGCTGCTAAGCGACGCCCACGGGCGAATCGCCAAAACCGCGCAGCCGCAAGTGGCCGAACTTGCTCGTCGTTGCACCACGATCGGTTGCGGGCCTGGAATGCAGCGTTCGGCCGAGATCGACCAACTCGTCGCGTGGCTCTATCAAGAATCGTCCCTTCCGATGGTGGCCGATGCCGATGCGCTAAATGCCCTATCGGCACAGCGCGACCTGCTGCCTCGTCATGCCGGGCCGCGCATCGTGACACCTCATCCCGGCGAATTCGCCCGGCTCCTCGGCATTGCCAAGCTCGATCCCAAAGACCGGACGGAGCTTGCAATCCAATTCGCTCGACGCAACGAGGTCGTTGTCGTGCTGAAAGGCCATCGCACGATCGTCGCCGATGGAGCGCAAACCTATGTCAACGAAACGGGCAATCCTGGCATGGCCACCGGCGGCTGCGGCGACGTGCTGACCGGTATCATTGCCGCGTTAGCCGGCCAAGACTTATCGCCATTTCAAGCAGCACAACTGGGCGTGTATGTCCACGGCCTAGCCGGCGATTTGGCGGCGGCGGCGCACGGCGAAACATCGCTCATCGCCAGCGACTTGGTGCGCCAATTACCCGAGGCCTTCAAACGGTTGGACAATCACCAGCCGTAGTAGTAATTTGTCCCATAAGGCACATACATCGGCGCAGGAGCGTAGAACGCTCTCCTTCGCGGCACGACATAGACCGGCGCGGCAGGATAGTAATAGGTGTAGGTCGGCGCTGGATAATAGCCGTAAGCCGGGTAGTACGCAGGGAAGGCATAGTAGGTGCTGTAATAACCTCGACCACGCCAGCCAACCGTTTGAAACTGCACTTGGCTGCGATCGGCGTCGCTGTACTCGGCCGTGCGAACCGGAGCATCCGACGGTCCGATGACGGTATTCACCGCAAACTTCACCGGCACTTTGTCGCCGGCGTTGGCTCGATGCGCCGCGCCAAAAAAGACGGCGGCAGACGCGACTGCGAACATCGTTCCGCTGGTCAAAGCTCGATTCAACATGAGATTCCTCCTGAGCTGGGCTGATGAGATCCACCAAAACCCTAGCATTATTTAACCGGCCGCCCAACGAGTATTTTACCCGCGCGAGCGAAAGAATCCAGGAGGAGCGGTGGAGCAGCCTTGCGAGAACGACAGATTGCGAGAAATGCCAGTCGGCCAGACAGGCCCACATCAGCGCGGCACCGGCGACAGTTGCTTCAGATTGCTATCGCTCGTCGTGATTGGCGGTTGAGAATCGACCGGATGAGAGCTTGGGCTGGCGGCTGTCGGCTGCTGCAATGCTTGCGGCGGCTCGACATCGGCCTGGCACTTCACCACCGCAATCCCCTGCGGCCCCAAGTCGGTCTTGATCTTGATTTCCTTGGCCACTTTGCCGACGTTTTGGCCGGCCGTGAAGGTAATCGGAATGCTGTGGGTCGTGCGAGATTCGGTCGGCAATGCGTACGAAAAGCAAGGATCGCACTCGATTCCAACGATTTTCACCGGCTGCTTGCTGCGGAGAATAACCGGCTTCGTGCGGTGCTCACCAGGCTTCAGGGTGAGAAACAACAAACTGGTCGGATGAACTTCGATATTCGAGACGACGCGCCCTTCGACATCAACCGCAATTTGCGTCGAATTGGCGTCGTTGGTGATCAGAAACAGTTGATCCTTCACGATTCCCGGCGGGGCAGTCGGCTTCAGCCGGACCACGAGATCGTAGGCGGTTTGAAGATTGCTGCGATGCGTGAGCAGCACGTCGACTTCGAAGTTGGTGTTGGCGCTGCGAACATCGACAATTTCCCAATCCCCGCTCCCCGAGCGGGCGACCGAAATTCGCTGCTCGGCCGGTTGGCCGGCGTTAATCGTGCCCAACTCGACGACGCCGGGTTGCAGCGTGACGTCCCCTTTAATGTTCCCTTTCACTTGCAACTGCGTCTCGGCGAAATACGGCTTGTCGAACGTCACGGTCACGGTTGCCGAATGATTGCCGAGAAATGCGTTCGTATTGAAGGTGGCGACGACTTCTCCCTTTTCCCAAGTTTTGAAGTCGCGCTTGGTGACCTCGGCCGACGTGCAGCCACAACTACTGCGCACGCCGACCACGTGAAGCGGCTCCACATAGATATTTTCAAACGTGAAGCGATATTCCGTCTTCGCGCCGCGGGCCACATTGCCGAAATCGTGGCTCGTCTCTTTGAACATCTTGCGGGCCCATTCCTCTCCCGAAACGGCGCCCGCCGACAGCATCAACACAACGAGCGAAAGCAAAAGCGGTCGTCGCACTGGCAACATCCCCCCAAATAGCATAGCCTCTCGGAGGCTCGCACAATCGTTAATGCAATGGTTCGCGTAGACCTGATTCTTCCGACGGCGAATCCAACCGAACTCGCCAGGATCGGCATCCGTGGTATTTTAGCTCATCACCACGGACGGCCGAAACTTCACGGCGAGCAACAATCTTAAGTCATTATGAAATCTAAGGTTACGACAGAATTCTGTCAACCTAGGCTCGAACGGCAATCGTTGGATGAGTACAGTTCCATTTCGATTATTCGGACTTCAGCGGCCATCAACAAAAGCCGTTTTTCCGCCCTCCAAGTTTCGGCGATAGGAGCCTCTCTGGTCTGACTGTCGTAGTATAAGAGGTGCCAATTGAGCTAACATGAGTCTTAGGATGGAGTTAGCTGCGATCCTTTTTGGACAATGGTTCGTTCTCATGGCTGTATCTCGATCAACTTTCATGCAATTGGCAGCGGCGATCGGACTGCTTGCAATCGCGAGTTGCGAGCCGCCTTACGATTCCAGCGTTAATCCCATTGAAAATGCTTTCGTCTTCGGCGGTGAACCGGCGAACGACGCGGCTGCAGAGGCGCCATCAACCGTAGACGAAAGAGAAAAACAAGCCGGAGTCGCCAAGTCTGATCGCGGTGGCACGGCAAAACGAGCAGCGGTCGGGCATCCATTCCCACGCCGTGTTCCTGCACCGGCGCTCGAAGGCGGCGTCGAGTGGATCAATGCCGCCGGTCCGATCGATTTGAAAGATCTGCGGGGAAAATTCGTGCTGCTCGATTTTTGGACTTATTGCTGCATCAACTGCATGCACGTGCTGCCGGTGCTGAAACAACTCGAGCATAAATACCCCAACAATCTCGTCGTGATCGGCGTTCATTCGGCCAAGTTTGAAACGGAGGAAGACTCCGACAGTATTCGGCAAGCGGTGATGCGTTATGAAATTGAACATCCTGTGATCAACGACGCCGAACACAAGATTTGGAATCGTTACTTCTGCGAAAGCTGGCCGAGTCTGCGGATGATCGATCCCGAAGGAAATCTGGTCGCAGCCAACGGCGGCGAAATTCAATTTGAAGTGCTCGACGATTTTATGAAACAGGCGTTGCCCTATTACCGGCAACGAAAACTACTCGACGAACGACCGGTGTATTTCGATTTGGAGCGTCAAAAAGCCACCCAAACGCCGCTGCGGTTTCCCGGCAAAATTCTCGCCGACGAACAAGGGGGCCGGTTGTTTATCGCCGACAGTAACCACAACCGCATTATTGTCGCTTCGCTCAGCGGCCAATTGCAGTACACGATCGGCAGCGGCGAAATTGGCCGCGCCGACGGCGATTTCAAGGTCGCGCAGTTCAATCATCCGCAAGGAATGGCGCTCAGCGGCGATGACCTCTATGTCGCCGACACGGAAAATCATTTACTGCGGAAGGTCGATCTGAAAGCACATCAGGTGAAAACCATCGCCGGGACGGGCGCGCAGGCTCAGGAAAGCTGGGGAGGCATCCCCGTTGCAGCTCTGCACCGGAAACTGCCCAAGCACTTCGCCAACCGACCCAAGCGAACCGCGCTCAATAGTCCTTGGGCGCTGTGGATTCATGGCAAAAATCTATATATCGCGATGGCCGGGCCGCACCAGATTTGGACGATGCCGCTGGATGAATCGGCCATCGGCCCCTTTGCAGGCAACGGGCGCGAAGACATTGTCGATGGCCCACGACTCCCCACACAACCGTACGAACTCGGCTATTCGTCGTTCGCCCAACCGAGCGGGCTGTCGTCCGATGGCAAATCGCTGTACGTCGCTGATAGTGAAGGGAGTTCCATCCGCGTAGTTCCGCTGGATGGCAATGGCAACGTCCTCACCGTCATCGGCACCTCACGTCTGGGGGACGGGAGATTATTTACGTTTGGCGATGTCGATGGCAAAGGCGACGAAGTCAAATTGCAACACTGCCTTGATGTGTTGTATCGTGACGGGAAGATCTACGTCGCGGATACCTACAATCACAAAATCAAAGTCATCGACCTCGCAACAAATGAGTGCAAGACGCTGGCGGGTAGCGGCAAGGCTGGTCACGACGATGCCATCATCGGAACCGCGGCGTCATTCTTCGAACCGGCTGGGCTAGCTAATGCTGGCGACAAGTTATTTGTGGCGGACACAAACAACCACCTGATTCGCGTCATTGACCTGGCACACCAAAATGCAGTGACGACACTGCATATTGCCGATCTCAGCGTACCAGTGCCAACTGCGGTTACATCCGAGTTGCCAAAGAAGCCCGACTTCACCGACGCCAAACAAGTAAGAATAGAGCCAGTGGCGCTCAAACCAGACGCCGGCGAGAATATTCACTTGGCCGTCAAACTCGATTTGCCTCAGGGCTACAAAATCAATCAGCTTGCGCCCATGCGGTATTTTGTCGAAATCGAGGGCGAGGCCGGGCCGATAGATTCCAACGCCCTAAACCGGCTTGTTAAACTCGAGCGGCCTGCCGCTCAGTTTGACGTGCCGCTGCAAATCGCAAAGTCAGCAACCCCTGCTACAGCCGCGGTCAAGCTTTCGTTTCACTACTATTATTGCCAGGAAGGCGCAGAGGGCCTCTGCAAAATTGGCAGCGTATCATTCTATATCCCCATCAAGTTGTCGGCCGCCGCCAAGTCCTCGACGGTCGAATTGCCGCTGAAGGTGGAGTGAGCCATTCTCGTCGAAAGCAATGATATCGAAAGCAGAAAATACATCGAGGGCAATCCAAGGAGTCAATCATGCCACATCGTATTCCATTGGGCGAAGTTCTCAGCAAGCCAGACCAACTCACCGCCGATGAACAAGAAACTGTGGTCGCGATCTTGCATCGTCGTTTGACGGCAAAAGGGCGTCGTCGCGTCGTTGCCGAAGTTCGCGGAGAGCGCGAAAAGTTTGCCGCCGGCCGCTTCAATTCCGCGACGGTAGACAAAATCCTCTGCGAGGCAAGGCCGTGACACGACGACTCTTCAGGTCGTCTCCGTTCATTCGCGCCATTGAAGCAAATCCACAAGTAGCATCCCGAATCTTGGTATGCCTGATAGAATCGATCGAACCTTCGATGATGAGTCAATTGAAGTCAGACTCACCTATGCGATAATCTTCACCAAATTGTCATGCCTCAGTACCCGCAAAAAAATGGAAAACGCGCCCTGATTACCGGCATCACCGGCCAAGACGGCTCGTATTTGGCTGAGTTGCTATTGGGCAAAGGCTACGAAGTGTGGGGGATCGTGCGACGGTCGTCGTCGTTCAACACTGGGCGAATCGACCATCTCTACCAAGACCCACACGATCCCGACGTGCGACTGCACCTCATGTTCGGCGATCTAAGTGATGGCTCAGCGCTGAACCGCATCCTAAAAATTGCCCAGCCTGATGAGATCTACAATCTCGGCGCCCAATCGCATGTCAAAGTGTCGTTTGAGATCCCCGAATACACCTCCGACGTAACCGGCCTGGGCTGCGTACGACTGCTGGAAGCGATGCGCGAACTGCAACTGCCGGCGCGGTTTTACGAAGCGTCGTCCTCCGAAATCTACGGCAAGGTCGTCGAATCGCCACAGACAGAAACAACGCCACTCTATCCGCGCAGTCCCTATGCCATCGCCAAAGCGTTCGCGTTTTATATGACGCGCAACTATCGCGAAGCCCACGGGATGTTCGCCGTGAACGGCATTCTTTTCAATCACGAATCTCCTCGCCGCGGCGAAACGTTTGTCACTCGAAAAATCACACGCGCCGCCGCGAAAATTGCCCGAGGCCGGCAAGAAAAACTGTACCTGGGCAACATGAATGCCCAGCGCGACTGGGGCTTCGCCGGCGACTACGTTGAAGCCATGTGGCGAATGATGCAACACGAATCATCCGAAGATTTTGTCGTCGCCACCGGCCAATCGCACTCGGTGCGCGAGTTTTGTGAACTGGCGTTTGCGCAACTCAATTTGCCGCTGCAATGGCGCGGCGAAGGCCAACACGAAGTCGGCATCGGACCGGACGGACGAGCACTGGTAGCTGTCGATCAAAAATATTTTCGACCTGCCGAGGTCGACTTCCTGCGTGGCGACGCCTCGAAGGCACAGCGCTTGCTAGACTGGAAGCCGAAGGTATCCTTTGAACAATTGGTTCAGATGATGGTCAAACACGACTTTGACGAGGCTTCCCGTCGCTGACTCTGCCAAGTGTTCCGATTGTGTCACGGGTGGCGAAACTCTGAGGAATTCTGCTGCTGCTTAATTCAACCACAAATTACGTGCATTCGGCTCGCTCCGAACCTCCGCATCTCGTGGTGCTCAATCAAATGTGCGGACGGCTAGCTTGGGAAACGGCCGAAGACATTGCTCGGCAATTCGGGCCAGTGGCCATGTTGACGGGACAAATCGACACGCTCGAGCGCGGCTCGACGCCGCTGATCGCGCTACACGCCTCCTCGCCGCATGTGCAGCGAAAAGGGAGCGTCGCGAGGCTCTGGTCGTGGCTTCGATTTTGGTGGCGCTCGCTATTTTGGCTGTTTCGCTGGTCGCGAACAACTCCGGCCCTGTACTTTACGAATCCGCCCATCTTGCCGTGGGTTGGCTGGATCCACCGGCTCCTTCGTGGCCAACGGTATGCCGTCATATTCTATGATATTTACCCTGACTATTTGGTGAACCTTGGCGCGTTGCGGCCGCGCGGCTTCATTGCTTCGATTTGGCGCTGGTTGAACCGGCGCACGCTCCACCGCGCCGAGGCCGTGATCACTCTCGGCGCGCATATGGCCGAGCATCTCGCTCGGCAGTTCAATGACAACCGTCCTGGGCCGAGAAAAATTATCGCCGTCTACCCCTGGGCCAACACCGACGAATTGCGTCCCCTGCCGAAAGCCGAAAACCCGTTTGCTCGTGCGCATGGTCAAGCCGACAAGCTCACCATCATGTACTCGGGCAATATGGGGATCGGACACGACTTGGATTCGATGCTGGCCGCAGCCGAACGCATGCAGCCACTAACTGCGATGCATTTCATGTTCATCGGCGGTGGTCCACGGTCGATCGAAGTGCGCAACCAACTGTCGGAGCGACGTCTTGCCAACGCTTCGTTTCTCGATTTAGTTCCCGAAGATCAACTTCGCTATTCGCTCAGCACCGCCGATGTCGCGCTTGTGTCGCTTGAGAATACCGTTGCCGGCCTGGCAGTCCCGAGCAAGGCGTTTACCTTTCTGTCGGTCGGCGCGCCGCTCGTGGTCATTTGCAGTCAAGCGTGCGAACTGCTGGACATTGTTCGAGAATATCAATGCGGCTGGATCGTCACGCCGGGAAATGTCGATCAATTATGCGATCTTCTAACCGGCATCGCCTCCGGCAAGTATGACCTTGCGGCCATGAAAATGCGCGCACGTCACGCTGCCGAACAAATCGGCTCTCGACGAAATACCTCCGAAATTGTTGCCGCGCTCGATCCGCTATTCTACCCGAAATAAACACCGTCCGGCCGACAAATAGCAACCAACTTGCTTCGTTCGCTCTCGATCGCCTCAACAGGTTTGCTTCTCAACCACCGAGTCATCCACAAGCCGAGAGGGGATCTGAGCTGCCATATTGCCCGCATTTCTCACCATGCGCGGCTCGCAGGATCGAGCATCCAACATCTCCCAAAAACACTCATATCTAATCACTTGATCACTTATCAAACGGATGATACAATATCCATTGCCAGCGACCCACTGCTGGCACGGCGGAGTGGAATAGCCCGCAGGAAACAACGGATCGGGCGCATCTGTATTCGCGAGCAATCCGACCGTGCATGAGGTCAACTCTTCTCCATTTTACAAAACGGAGAGACGCTGTTTTCCTACCAACGTTCTCCAATGGAGAGGCGGCAAAGGACAATTTCCTATCAAATACGTCTGCTAGCTCTACCGCGTCCTCTTGTCTTGGCTGAGGCCGCGTTATTCTCGAAGAAAATCGCGCGCTTCAGCCCGCAGAACGACCACCCAAGGAAATCGTCAAACTGTCCGCTTCAGAGCCAGATAGCATCCTTGCGAGCCAATCGCCCCATTCCTTCCGGCAATTCCTCCCCACACACGCTTCCTCGTAATCGCGCGTGCGAATTCACCTGGTTTTCGCGACCTTGGCTGGCTTCGCCACATCGCAATGGGGCCATTACGCTTCGCTGCCGCGTGCGATAAACTATCGTGCGAATGGACGCCGATAGGTGGATGCCCCCATTGACGAAAATGCAACTCTCTTAGCGTCTGTCAATCCATGAAAGCTTTGGTCAAGAACCATCGTCAGCCCGGTTTGTGGCTCGATGACGTGCCGATGCCGGAAATTGGCATCAACGACGTGCTTATTGAAGTGCTGCGCACCGGCATCTGCGGCACTGATGTTCATATTTACAAGTGGGACGACTGGGCGCAGCGGACGATCCCTGCGCCGATGGTCGTTGGGCACGAATTTGTTGGGCGAATCGTCGAAGTCGGCAGCAATGTTCACGACTTCGAGCCTGGAGAAATTGTCAGCGGCGAAGGGCACGTCGTCTGTGGGCACTGCCGCAATTGCCTGGCTGGGCGGCGTCATCTTTGCAAAGACACCAAAGGAGTCGGCGTCAATCGGCCGGGGGCGTTCGCCGAATACTTATCGCTGCCAATGACGAATGTGTGGGTCCACGATCCCTCCGCGTTCCCCAATCAGCCGCTCGCCAGAGACATCCAATCGATTTTCGATCCTTTCGGCAATGCCGTCCACACGGCATTATCGTTCGATTTGCTGGGAGAAGACGTGCTCATCACCGGCGCTGGACCGATTGGGATGATGGCGGTCGCGATTGCCAGGCATGCCGCCGCCAGATTTGTTGTTGTCTCCGATGTGAATCCCTATCGATTGGACCTTGCCAAGCAGATGGGCGCCACGCTGGCGCTCGACGTTCGCACCCAATCGATCGCCGATGCTCAACAGCGACTTGGCATGAAAGAAGGTTTCGACGTGGGGCTAGAAATGTCGGGTAACTCGGCCGCGTTTCGTGACATGCTTGCCAACATGGCACATGGCGGCAAAATCGCGATGCTCGGAATTCCCGAGCGCGAAATGGCGATCGACTGGAATGCCGTCGTGTTTAATATGCTCACCATCAAAGGCATTTACGGCCGTGAGATGTACGAAACCTGGTACAAGATGACTGTGATGTTGCAAAGCGGGCTTGACATTTCACCGGTGATCACGCACCGTTTTCACTACACCGATTTTCAGAAAGGCTTCGATGCGATGATCAGCGGCAACTCGGGCAAAGTGATCCTGACATGGAACGAAGGGTGACAGAGCGATGTATGGAGCGTTGCAAGCGCATCTAACCGCACAACTCGACGAAATTCGTGGTGCGGGACTATACAAAGGCGAGCGCGTCCTAGTTTCTCCGCAGCGGGCGCATATCGGCGTCGTCGGGCGCCCCGATGTGCTGAATATGTGCGCCAACAACTATTTGGGCCTCGCCGATCATCCCGATGTCGTCGCTGCGGCCAAAGCGGCCCTCGATCGCTGGGGATACGGATTGGCAAGCGTGCGATTCATCTGCGGCACCCAAGAATTGCATAAGCAGCTCGAATCGAAAATCAGCGAATTTCTCGGCACCGAGGACACCATCCTGTATTCGTCCTGTTGGGACGCCAACGGCGGGCTTTTCGAAACCATCTTGGCGGCGGACGATGCCGTGATCAGCGACGAGCTAAACCATGCCAGCATTATCGACGGCATCCGCCTCTGCAAAGCCCAGCGACTGCGATATAAGACCAACGACATGGCCGATTTGGAAGCCAAGCTCAGCGAAGCCAAGGCCGCTCGATTTCGAATGATCGCCACCGACGGCGTCTTTTCGATGGATGGCACGGTCGCCAACCTGCCATCCATTTGCGAGTTGGCCGAACATTACAACGCCTTGGTGATGGTAGATGACTCTCACGCCGTTGGATTTATGGGACGCACAGGTCGTGGTACGCACGAACATCACCACGTCATGGGCCGAGTCGATGTCATCACCGGTACGCTCGGCAAAGCGCTAGGAGGCGCCAGCGGCGGCTACACCAGTGGTCGCAAAGAAATCATCGAATTGCTTCGGCAGCGCTCGCGAACCTATCTGTTTTCAAATTCCCTCGCACCCGCAATCGCGGGTACGACTCTTAAAGTGCTCGATCTTATCGGACGCAGCACCGAGCTGCGCGATCGTTTGGAAGCCAATACCAGATTTTTCCGTACCGCAATGAGCGAAGCGGGCTTCAACATTGTTCCTGGCGAGCACCCGATCGTGCCGATCATGCTCGGCGATGCTAGGCTTGCGGCCGCGATGGCGGAGAAACTGCTGGAGCGAGGAGTTTACGTCGTCGGTTTTAGCTATCCCGTGGTGCCGCAGGGGAATGCTCGAATTCGTGTCCAATTGAGTGCAGCCCATTCGCAAACCGACCTCGAATTCGCAATCAAGCAGTTTGTTGCGGTGAAGCAAGAAGCAAGGTTGTAGGCGGGCGGCGAGATATCCAAGTCGCAACTGTCAGAAAGCGGTCGGGGTGGCTTTGCTTCTGAACGGGTGCGGCTCGAAGATACGTCCGCTCTCGCTTGACATACAATTCAGAATCCAGCCGATGCTGCTTCCGACGGCCGGCACGATTGCGCGGCTGGCGAATCCAGGGACGTCAACCGTTGTTGGCTGCGCGATTCGCGACCGCTGGAAAGCTGACGGATGAATTCCGGCGAAGCTCGATCGAGCACGATGATTTCGCTTTTCGCATCAGGGATTCCTCTCGGCCGAATGATGCAGACGACTTCGGCGTCTTGTGATTTGACTTGCAGCATTTCCAATGCTGCTCGCTCGTCGGCGGACAGCCTGACATCGTTTGGCTGCGCCGTATTAGCCACGTCGCGCGCTGCCGAGTGGTCGATCTCGATCGACGTCCCAATCGGCCCATTCCACGGCGGAGCTTCGGCCTGCCGCCTGTTATTGGCCGCGTGTCGCCTGCCTAATGACGCTTGCAACCGGCCGTCAGCCACGCCATGCGTTCCTGCAGGCATATCGCGGTAAACAAACGCCAGATTGGCTTTGTCAAGTTCCTCTTGGATAACCGGTAGGCCGGCAAACAGACCCTCGTTGTCTTGCGGATCGGCCGCATTGCATACGCCAACGACCCAGCCTTCTGGCGTGAACAGTCCCCCGCCGCTTCGGCCTTGCACGGGTTGGAATGCGACCTGAATGTTAGACTTCGGTTCGCGATAACGGTTGATCGATGTCACTTGAGTTTCGCGCGCCGTCGCGTCGGCTCCGCCATCGCAGCCAACGCTGATGACTTTATCGCCATGTTTTAGTTGCAAGCTCGCGGGTGCCAAATGGGCCACCATCATTGGATAGTTGGTTTGAACGCTCAACAAGCCAATATCCGATTTCAAATCGTAACCAACCAGCCGCCCGGGCACAGCTTGCGGCGCACCTGGGCCGAAGAAATCGACCGTGATTTTCCCGTTCTTTGCCGCATCGCGAAACACATGGCCGCAAGTGAGAATGAGAGCTTCCCCTTCGCGGGCATCGATGATTGTGCCCGAACCGCGCGAATTGCCCCGGTCGTCTTCGATTTGCAGCCGCACGGTGGCGCGAACCAAATGATCGTACGATCCACCGGGCGATGCCACAGGTGCGAGTTTCGCCGTAGGCCGATCGTCGGGGTGCTCGTACGGACCTCGGTGGCCATTCGAGCCAGTCAGCGAATCTGCTACGCCACCGCTGGGAAATGGCACTGCCTGCAATGGGGCCTTAGCCTCCGGAGATTGGCCTCGAACTGCTTTCGCCGTGAGATCCGCGCCGGCTTTGTCCAGCATTTCCACCAGGCGCTGGCGCGAGCATGCGCCCACTTGGCGATCGACTTCGCGTCCGCCAACAATCATGACAAAAGTCGGAAAGCCGTCGACTCTCAACTGGTCGGCCAACGCTTTATTTTTCGGCTCATCGACATCCAATTGGCGAACCGGATAGCCTTCCGCAGCCAGTTGTTTGACGAGCGGATCCATTCGCACACAATGGCCGCACCAATCGGCGCCAAAATCGAGCAGTACCGTATCACCGGGGCTAGAAACAAGCAGAATCGCCGCCGCTAGATGCGCCAAACCCATGCGCTCCCTCCGTGGATAGATTGCGAATCCAGGGAGCGCACCAGCGCAGCGCGTGGTGCGAAGCATCGCTGACATCGGCATCCTTGCCGAACGTCGGTCGTTGGCAAACCTTTGCGAAACGGTCAGCCAACTACGTATTCACGGCGGGAACCGTTCATCCAGACACCTATTCCCTGGAATCTGGAGTATCAATCTTGACGAAATGGCCGATTCCGAACAAGTCCAAAATAGTGCAAGCGTCTGGAATTCTGAATTCTGATTCTTTGGATCTTCCCACCCCAACTTGGTTTGCCCAATCGAGATAGGAGCCGATTGAGTTGGTGAAAATGCATCGCGAATGCTTATCGTGAGAAAACGCTGCCGCGGCGTACTCAATGAGCAGCCTGTCGATTTTCGCGAAGATCCGTGCGATGCTGCTAGCAAGTTGGGCCGTCCACTCTGGACTATTCCAACCAAATTGCCCAATCGGCTCAATATTTCGGCTCAATAGTCCGACAATTAAGCCGGGGCCATTGTTTCCAATTTGGAAACCACTGCGTCCCATCGTCGATCGCACAAGGAGGTGTGAGAATATGAATGTCGATTTGCTAGCAGGCCATGCAGCCACTCTCTTTGCCTATATTGGCCCCGGAGCGGACCTCGGGCTCATTAGCAGCGTCGTCGGATTGGCGTTGACCATGGGCGCTTCAGGTTTGTTCATCGTGCTTTATCCGTTTCGCTCGCTCATTCGCCGACTTCGCGGACAGCAAAAACCTGTCGCAGACGACGCCTCGAGCACGACATAACTTGGCTCCGGGAAACAAAGTAATGATGGCAACCACGGCCGAAGCAAAGGACCGTAATAATCCTTATTTGCTTTCCATTTACGACCGTTTCGAGGCATTTCGAGTGCCGCTGGGGCGACATCTCGTCACTCAAGCGGCCAGTAATTTTCCTCGATTTTGGATTCGCTGCGGCAACTGGGAATCGCGGCTATTGGCCGATGCGATTCAGCCCGTGACGGTTGACAGGCCGATCTACGTGGCTGGACTGGCGCGCTCTGGCAGCACCGTGCTCTTGGAAACGATCGCTTCCTACCCAGGCGTCGCGTCGCATCGGTATCGCGACTTTCCCTTCGTGTTCACGCCAATTTGGTGGAACCGGTACTTGGATCGCGCACCGCGGAAATCGTCCGAGTTCAAGCCGCGCGTGCATGCCGACGGGTTGCTAGTGTCGTCCGAAAGCCCCGAGGCGCTCGAAGAGCCGCTGTGGATGGCCTTTTTTCGACAGGCTCACGACCGCGGCGCTTCACAAGTGCTGGACTCAAGCGTCAGTCGGCCCGATTTCGAGCAGTTTTATCGCAATCACGTCCGCAAGGTGCTCGCGATTCGCCGCGGCCACCGCTATGCGTGCAAGGGAAATTATCATGTCACGCGACTGGAATATTTGCTGAAGATCTTTCCCGACGCTCGATTCATCATTCCCATTCGACGGCCGCGCGATCATGTTGCGTCGCTGATGAAGCAGCATCGCCTATTTACGGAAGGCGAAACGCGGTATCGGCGGTCGCTGGTGCAAATGCAATCGTGCGGTCATTTCGAATTTGGGCTTGATCGACGCCCGATCCAATGTGGCAACGAGCGGGCTGTCGCCGAGGTCGAATCACTGTGGTGCGCCGGTGATGAAGCGCGCGGCTGGGCGCGATACTGGTCGCAAATCTACGGGTTCCTGGCTCATCGAATGGCTGCCAATGCGATGCTCCGCCAAGCGGCGAAAATCGTCTGGTTCGAGGAACTGTGCGGTCGGCCGCAAGCCACGTTGGAAAGCATTGAACGGCACTGCGATTTGCCACTCGACGATGCCCTTCGCACTACGTTGGCCTCCCGCTTGCATGCGCCAACCTACTACCGGACCCATTTCACAGCCGCCGAGAAAATCGCGATCGAGGAAGAAACTTCCGAGGTCGTCGACCAACTCTCGGCTCAACAAGTTTCCAAGCATCCTCTTCAGCTTGCGGCATAACGCGAGTCGCTCAATTCTTCTCTCGCGCAGACAGCTAATCTCGAATTTAGAAGGTAGGACCATGAACCAATCGCCGCCGACCGGCCGCCTCGCATTCATGAAACGAATGTTTCAAGCGCGCCGCCTCGATCGTGTTTTTCTTGCTTTGTCTGCGGTGTCGATGATGTTTGCCTGCATCGTCATCGGCGCTTATATGGCAGCCTTCGACGTTAAACTGTACCGCCAAACGCTGAAGCCATCCTTCGATGGCCTCAAGGCGATCAACGAAAAAAATCATCACGAATGGAAGCGCGACGGTTGGTACAAGCCGCGCGAGGACAAGATCGGCATCGGAGGCTATCGTCCCGAACTGGCATACAACGGACTGACGGTCTATTCGTCGATGGGTTCGTGCCCGACGGCCCAATTGATCTCGATGGGCGGCGAGGTGATTCACGAATGGCAATTGCCCTTCGGCAAGGCCTGGGAAACATCGGACGGCGACCCTGAATCGCTCGAAGAGCGGATGCACTGGCGTCGAGTCCATTTGTTCCCTAACGGCGACTTGCTCGCTATATACAACGTGCTGGGTGAAACGCCCTATGGCGTCGGCCTAGTGAAACTCGATAAAGACTCGAAGCTGATTTGGAAATACGACGGCCGCGTGCATCATGATTTCAGCATCGATCGATCGGGCACGATTTACGCACTGGCGCACGAGATTCGACGTGAAAATTCGCCGGTCGCGCCGCACTTACGCGCACCGATGTTGGAAGACTTCGTCGTGATCATTTCACCGGAAGGAAAAGAGCTGCGTCGAATCCCGGTGTTGGAAGCGTTCGCCAAGTCGAAGTTCCGTGAATGCTTGCACACGATCGTCTCAAATTCTAAGGGGGACCACACGCATACGAACGACGTAGAAGTACTCAGCGAAGCGTTCGCCAAACACCACACGATCTGCGCCGCGGGCGACGTGTTGATTTCGCTTCGCAATCCATCGCTGCTGGCCATCCTGAACATCGAGCGCGAGGAAATTGTTTGGGCCTCGCGTGGGATTTGGGAGTTTCAGCACGATCCTGACGCCTTGGACAACGGCAACTTGCTGATCTTCGACAACCAAGGCAACAAAGGCAAAGGGGGCAAATCGCGAATTTTGGAATGGAACCCAGAGACGACTGCCATCGAGTGGGCGTACGTTGGTGATACAAAGAAACCCTTCGAGACCTCGTCGCGCGGTTGCCAGGATTTGCTTCCCAACGGCAATGTGTTGATTACCGAATCGAACAATGGTCGTCTCGTCGAAGTGACCCGCGACGGCAAAGTTGCCTGGGAATTTCACAATCCGCATCGGGACGCCAAGAAGGGCGACTTGGTTGCCGTAGTCTACAGTGCCGAACGTTATCGCGCGGAACAATTGACGTTCTTAACCTCCGAGCAATTGGCAAAAGCCAGGATGCCGCAGGTGACTGTTGCGACAGGGGGCGTTTCGCCAATACGGCGGTAAACGGTCCCAGTCGCGACGCTATTTCTTCAGCCCCGTCCGCAAAAAAGCGAGCGCATCGCGCGAAAGCTGTTCCTCGCTTTCATACATCCGCCGCCAGATTTTAGTCGCCGCTTGCACCGCCGGCAGCGCAAGTCCGAACGCTTCGACGACGATCCAACCGTCGTACTTGACGTCTTTGATCGCTTGGAAGGTCTCCTTCCAAGGAATATTTCCTTGACCGGGGGTGCCGCGGTCGTTTTCAGAAATATGGATCATCACCGTGTACGGCGCGGCGGCATGTAAAGCGGCAATTGGGTCTTTCTCTTCGATATTCGCATGAAACGTGTCGTACATCATGCGGCAGTTAGGATGATTCACGTCCTTGAGAAATTTCACCGTGTCGGCCACGTGATTGAGGAGATAACACTCGAAGCGATTGAGAAACTCGATCGCCAGCGTGACTCCGACTTTGCCGGCATACTCGGAAACCTGTCTCATGCTTTCGATCCCCCATTTCCATTCGTCGGCCGTCGGCATTTTGCCGGAGAATTCTCCTAACGCGGAATGGAATGGACCGATCAGCAGTTTCGAACCGAGCGCGGCACAGCAGTCCAGCGCGCGCTTCGTGGCTTCGACACCAGCGGCGCGAATCTTGGCATCAGGGCTGATCGGATTGTCAGCCGCGGTGCGCGCGGTTGCAGCAGTGCAACGCAGGTCAAGATCTCTGAGCCGCTTGCCCCACTCTGCGTAATTGAGGCTGAGGTCCAGCACGGGAATCTCGACGCCATCCCAGCCTTGTCGCTTAAGCATTTCGAGCACGGGCAAGAGCCCATCGTGCAAGTGATCTGTCCAAAGTAAGAGGTTCATTCCGAATTGCATGAGAGTCTCCGTAGATTGAAATTGGATATTGGGAGTGGAGTACGATTCGTGGGCCAACTGCAATTTTTGCGACAAATCTGAAATTCGTAGCGCGAAATTGGCGCTAACTGATCGACTCGAATTTCAGACACTCAACACCAGCAGCAGTGGAAGCTCACGTCGAATTTTGTGCGCTGAACTGGTATCCGACATTCATGATTCAGGCCAGGCATGGCTCAGGCCGTTATGGCACACGCAACGGAAGGTTCCGCAAGCAATTCGTTGTGCCTCGCGGTAACTTCGATGCGTGCAGTTTCCAGCACTGCGGTGAACGAATCGGGCAGCGCAGGCAGTCTTGCTCGCCGAAGCACTTGATTTAACCGAAACAGTAGTTTGCCATCCTCCGCGTAATCGAACAAGAACCGCTCGCGACAAAATCGCTGAACAAACCAGCCGAGGTGTTCGACTGGGTGCGGGGCGATGCGGTTGACGATCGCCTCGAGCAGCGACGGATCGAGCGATTCAATGGCCGCGTAGTATTTGTCTAGACTGACGGGATCGGCCGCCGCCAGTGCCGAATCGAGCAGCAATTCGACTAAAATATGGCCCAGGAAGCTCGGCCGAAATCCAGCATCGCCGGGTAGCGCATCGCGGCACATTGCCGTCAACTGCCACGAAAGGTCGGTGAACGCAGTGGTTGTGTGAAACCAGTGGTCGTCGTCGTGATGCTGCACAATGCCCCGAGCGAAAGCCGCCATGTGCTCGTTCGGATCGGCGATAAACTCCCTGGCACGCCGCGCGCGCACCCGTGCGCGGCGATCCACCACGCCCAGCCAATCGGGAAGCGCCGTGCCGGCCAGGAACAGCGGTTCGGCGAGGAAGCGGCGTCCATGGGCAAGATAGTTCATGGCGGCGCGGGATTCGAAGGTCGAGGTCGGAGAATCAGAGGTCCAATATCAAGAGTCGCCGTTCTCCAATTTTCTGAACTGAACCATGAAGCCGTTTCATTCCCTCTCAGCCCAGACTCGCGGGTCGCCGCCTTCTTCGATTTCAACGTGGATCACGTTCGAATGGCAACAAACCGGACAGTCTTCAACATACTCTTGACGCGGGCCGGCCGAAAGGTCGATTGGGATGACAATTTTCTCGCCGCAGAAATCGCAAAGGTAGCAAGCTTCGGTGTTCATCGACGGTGAAGCTGATAGGGTTCGACCGGAACGATCATCGTAACGGCAAGGTCCAGCAAGGTGTTTGGGACCACCGGAGACTCAGCCCTGACGGGCGAACGACTTGGCATGGCGTCGCCTCAGCATCCACGGCAGCAAAGCACATATGAGAATCCAGAACGAATGTGGTTCGGGGACGACCGCCGCACTGGCTGACATCGGGAAATGAGATTGCCAAGTGACGAAATCGGCCCCGTCCACATCGCCATCTCCGTCGGCATCGCCCGTTGCCAAGCTGGCGCCGCTGGCCGTGGGGAAATGCGTCTGCCAGACGACGAAATCTGCGCCGTCCACATCGTTGTCGCCGTCAAAATCGCCGGGTAGCAGGCTATTATATACCGATACCGAATTGATCACCATGCTTCCCAGCGTGCCACCGTTGAGATCAAAGCTTTGAATAAACAAGTAGGCTGAATCACCAAAATTGGCTGGATCGAAGCCATTGGGAACTTGCGACCACGGTCGTTGTCCAGAGATGAAGGTCCAGCGGCGCCGGCGTCGACAGTCACCGAAAACCCGCTGGCATCGAAGGTTAGTGAGAACGTGGTAGCGCCGCCCGTGTAGCCAGGGAGCGTACCGAGAATCACACGGTCGCCGGAGCCATCGAAACCGCCGCCATTGTCGGCATTGAGGACGATTTGCTTGGCTGAGACATTGAGCAGCACGCCAAGATGATGCGGTCGAGAGCCGACTTCGTCGGTGATGAAGATGCCGCCAAAGTTGTCCGTGGTCATACTGGCCAGATCCATCGTAATGGTAATTGGCTGGCCGATTTGCGGGTTGAACGGCAGAGTGCGGACCATGGAGGCCAGCGATGGGCCGCTCACGGTGACGCGGCCGCTTGCTTCAACCGCGGAAAACCCGAAGCCGTTTTGCGGATCGGCATTCCAACCGCCAGGGAAGACATTGGTTTGGTTGTTGAAATCATCGAGAAACGGCAGCCCACTCGGGTTCTGCATTGGGTTGGTAATACCAAACAAGGGATCGATGACGGTGTCAATCACATGACTCGAAATCTGATGCGAGTGATGCGACGAATCTAGAAAATGCTCCCATTGGCCGGTGCCTAAACCGTTTACATTGCTCGACACGATTTCTTTGTACGAATTGGGAAAAGTGCCGTAAAAGCAGCAGTTGTCGAATTCGTTGGTCACTTGAATTTGATGACGGTCTTGACCGTAACCACCCAGCGCATAGATTTCGAGCCAGGTGGCTACCCCGCCGCCCGTCCCATTGGAGGCAATATCCTCGCGAAACAGCGGTAGATAATATTGCTCCGTGTCGCCAACGGTTCCGCCGGATGGGTCCTCGTTGCGATGGTAAAGCGGCGCCGATCCAGCCACTGGTACGCTTAACTTGATCCGCGGATCGATCGCCGACATCATGCTGGTTGTCCAGCCGCCTCCCGATAGACCCACCATGCCGATGTCTTCCAAGTTGGGCACATTGGCCGTAATATAGTTGATCGTTTGCACCACGGGTTCCAAAAACAGCCTAAATCCTTGGCCGCCATTGTTGACCGCCGTGCTGGTGATCATCGTATCGTGACTGTTGTAGGTAAAATTTCCTCGTCCCGGGATCGATGCCGTCTTGTCGGTGTTCCAGCCGAACAAGGGCATCTCCATGATGGCCACCGTGAAGCCGTTTTGCAAAAAGTGATTGGCTGTTGTGCCAACGCCGCCGATCAGTTCGTTGGCGTGACCTTCATGGACAATCACGACACGGTTGGCATTTGTGGTGTTTGTGGGATGAATTAAATACGAACGTTCGTGAAAATTCCAACCCGAAACATCGGCGTCAAGCTGATCGATGCTGGCAACGTTGAGTGGATTGATGCCGATCGCCTGACTGGGGAGTGCGACATTCGGCATCATCGAAGGCATGGCCGATGGCAAGCCGCCACTCCAAATGAAATTGACCAGTTGCGACCGTTTGGCGTCGGCCTCAGCCACCGTGTCGAAACGAATTTGGTTAGCTGGGTCGTTGTTGGTGGGAAACGGCACTTGCGCTTGGGCGACCGACCCAATTACCAGAATCGCGCTGGCGGTTGCGGCGAAAATCCATCGATCCTTGAGCGTGACAGATCGAATTTGAGGCACTTGGCAGGCAGGAGTTGTCGGCATCTCTTCGTCTTGCGGCAGTTGATTGGGGGAGACGGTAGCATTGAAGGGCCATTAGCTTAACCGCCGACCGCCAGAAAAATTCAGCCGAAACATGGCGACTTTGGGCGGCAGATTGCCGGAGAGGGCTTGCTCTACCTGCCTACGGCCGCAGCGTTGTCCTGCCCGCCGATTCCGTTACACTAAGCTCATTTTACTCACGGGAATTGCTCATGGCAGTCCTGCTGCAGATTAACGGTGCTTCGAAGAGCTACGGCGAGCAGGTGCTGCTCGATCGGGCGGAGGCAACCATTACCGACGAAGCCAAAGTGGGATTCGTCGGCCGAAATGGAGCGGGGAAAAGTACGCTGCTGCGGATTTTGCTGGGGGAAGAGGAACTCGACCGCGGCGTAATCGTGCGACATCCCAAGCTGCGGCTTGGCTACCTGCGGCAGCACGATCCGTTCTTGCCTGGCGAAACCGTGCTGGAATATTTAATCCGCGACAGCGGACAACCCGATTGGAAATGCGGCGAAGTCGCCGGTGATTTTGAACTCAAGGGCGCTGCGCTGACCGAACCGGTTGCCAAGCTTTCCGGCGGATGGCAGACGCGCGTCAAGTTGGCGGCGCTGCTGTTACACGACCCGAACTTGCTGCTGCTCGATGAACCGACAAACTTTCTCGATTTGCGCACCCAGATTTTGCTCGAACATTTTTTGCGCGAGCACCGAGAGGCGTGCCTCGTCGTGTCGCACGACCGAGCGTTCCTGCGCGCCACTTGCGATCACACGCTCGATTTATCGCACGGCAAGCTGACGATGTACCCCGGTAAGATTGATGCATTTTTGGAATATCAACGCGGGCGTCGCGAGCACGACTTGCGGGTCAATGCCTCGACGCTAGCAAAGCAGCGACATCTTGAGGATTTTATCGCCCGAAACAAAGCGCGGGCTAGCACGGCGTCGCGGGCAAAATCGAAAGCCAAACAACTTCAACGATTAGAGTTGATTGAGACCGCAAGCGACGAGCCGACGGCAATGATCCGCGCTCCGTCGGTCGAGCCGCGCAAAGGGCCGGCGCTGCGTTGTCGGGAACTAACAATCGGCTATCCCAAACGTGTGGTCGCCGAGAAAATCGATTTGGAAATCGATCACGGCTGGCGCGCAGCGGTCGTCGGCGACAATGGCCAAGGCAAGACCACGTTTCTGCGCACCGTCGTCGATTCGTTGCCGCCGCTGGCAGGCGAAGTACGCTGGGGCTACGGCAGCACGCTCGGTATTTACGCCCAGCACGTTTACACGAGTCTGCCGGAAGCACAAACGGTGCTCGATTACCTTCAACGTCAGGCAGCTTCGGGAACCAAAGATCAAACGATTCTCGACACCGCCGCAGCGCTGCTCTTTCGCGGCGAGCAAATCAACAAGCGCATCGGCGTGTTGTCCGGCGGCGAGCGCGCTCGGTTGTGTTTGGCCGGATTGCTGCTCGGGCCGTACAACGTGCTGGTACTCGACGAGCCAGGCAACCATCTCGACGTCGATACTGTGGAGGCACTGGCCGAAGCGCTGCTCGAATACCGCGGCACGGTGATTTTCACCAGCCACGACCGGCACTTTCTCCAGCGCGTCGCTACCTGCATCGTGGAAGTCCGCGACAGCCGCGTGGTGAATTATCGCGGAAATTACGATGCGTATTTGTATGCCGTGACGAAGGAAATTGACGACCAGCAGTGTAAGCTCGCCGACAAATCAAAGAGTGTCGCGACAAACAAATCATCCTCCACGCGGATCGAGCCGTCAAAGTCGAACCAGCGCGAGCTTCGCAAGCAAGCCGCCAATCTTGAGAAGTCGATCAGCCGGCTGGAGGAGCGAAAGCAAGTACTCCAGCGTCAATTAATGGACGCTACCGATCCGGCGGATGCCTTGCGACTCCACGATGAAAGTTCGTTGCTCGCCGCCGAACTTACCGAGGCCGAAGAGCGCTGGCTGCAACTGCACGTGGATTTGCAGTCGGGCTAGTGGTTTCGTGCCACTCTTGGACTTGGAGACGTTTTGCCATCAACCTTAGCTGGTATTTAGAGGTGGATGTCGTCCCGTCTCAATGGGCAACATCCAAAGAGAATGCCGTATTTGAAGCGACTCTTGTTCTTGCCATAGTCGCCCATCGGCCGCCTTGTTACACTGAAAAATTTGCCGAGAATCGGCGGTGTCGGTAGAGTGTCTGGTCGTCATGTGTCTGGTCCGCGAAAATCCCGCGGCCTACGGTGGCTAGATTCGACCGGCCCCAACCCTACCAGACATCAGACCACCTGACACCTAAGCACTCGCTTCCCATGTTCCAGTCTGTCGAAACCAATGTCAATTTCCCGAAGCTCGAAGAGGACATCCTCCGATTTTGGCGGGACGAACAGATTTACGAAAAATCGCTCGCGCGTCGGCGAGCACAAAATGCCGAGCGGTTTGTGTTTTATGAAGGCCCACCAACGGCCAATGGCATGCAGCATCCCGGTCACTGCCTGACGCGAGCGATCAAGGATTTGTTTCCACGCTACCAGACAATGCGCGGGAAGTTGTGCGAGCGAAAAGCCGGCTGGGACACGCACGGCCTGCCGGTCGAAGTCGAAGTCTGCAAAGAGCTGGGCATCCACTCGAAGGAGGAGATCGAGAAATTCGGCATCGAGCCGTTTATCCAAAAATGCCAAGCAAGCGTGTGGCGCTACATGCAAGAGTGGCGGCGGATGACCGAGCGGATCGGCTTCTGGGTCAATCTCGACGAGGCGTACGTCACCTACCACCAGAGCTACGTTGAGAGCGTGTGGTGGAGCCTCAAGCAACTCTTCGACCGTGGGCTGTTGTATCAGGGTCATAAGATTGTTTGGTGGTGGGCGCAGGGAGGAACGGCGCTTTCGAGCGGCGAGGTGGGACAGGGGTATCGTGAGGTGGCGGATCCGAGTGTGTATATACTTTTCCCGCTTCTCGATGAAAATGCCGATGAGGATGCTGGAGAGAGCTTGCTTGTTTGGACCACAACTCCTTGGACCTTGCCAAGTAATCAATTTGCGGCTGTTCACCCAGATCTCGAGTACAGTCTCGTCGAGGGCAGTGTAAATGACAAACCACAGCGTTTTTGGGTAGCCACCGCACTCCTCGATACGATTCGAACCAAAGTAAAGCAGGAGTTGCCCGAAGTTGACGATCGATGTGAGGGATCGTCGTTGATTGGGCATATGTATCGGCCGCCGTTCGACTTCTACTACAAGACTTTGGGCCGCGAAAAGGGAAAGCGGATAGATGGCCTTGAGGACTTCCGCACCTGGAGAATCGTTGGCGCGGATTTTGTGACGACGGATAGCGGTACGGGAATTGTCCATCAAGCTCCCGCGTTCGGCGAAGTTGACTTTGACGTTTTATTGAGAGAGCAATCGATCTTCATTCACGGAGATGGTCCGAAACTAATTTGCGCTGTTGGCTCCGATGGAAAGTTCACCGATGACGCCCCCGAT
>JADZDJ010000301.1 GCA_020851115.1 Pirellulales bacterium | reverse complement strand
TGTATCGATCATCGTGGTTGTGCAAGTTGTCGTCGCGTCGATGCTGACGCCATCGACCGCGGAGACCGAAAAGCTCGCGAAGGATTTACTCGCTACTTCCTCTGGCAAAGGAGCTGGCGAACACGGTGACGACGCTAAGGACGGAGAACACGAAGGCGGAGGCGAAAAGGGAGAAGAACACGGCAACGAACTCGAAGAAGTCAAACTTGGTTCATACAAGGTCACTCGCTTCAACCCGGGTACCAACACGACCTTGGCAATCGACTTCGAGGTCTACGGCACGGTGCTAGCATCCGAGGCGGCGGAATTTGAACACCGCTACGAAAAGAGCAAAGCCCGCATCCGCGAGCAGATTACGCTCACCATGCATGGAACCGAGGCTCCGGATCTTACCAATGCCGGGCTGGGGTTGATCAAAAGGCAGATTTTAGAGAAAACCAACCGGGCTTTGGGCCAGCCGCTGCTCAAGGAAGTGCTGTTTAGTAAGTTCAACTTCGTCGAGCGGTAGCAACTTAAAATCGCCGGGTAAGGTGGACCTGAACGGCGAGGCGGCATTAGGGAATGGATTCCGATGTCCGACGAGAATAAACTCAATCAGAACGACATCGAGCGGTTGCTGGCTGAAGCGCAAGCGTCGTCTGGCGCGGCAAGCGTGGCCCCGGCCTCGGAGCCGTCGGCCGCACAACCGCCGGCGGCTGAAGCGGCACCAGGGCCGATCGACCAGGCCAGTATAGATGCCTTGCTTTCTCAAGCACAAACGGCACTGAGTTCCATCGACGAACAGCCGACGCCGCTGCCGCCGGGTGTGAAGCCGTTCGAGTTCAAAAGCCTTGGCGCAACCCAAGCGGCCAACGAAGCCGCGAGCCTCGACCTGTTACGCGACGTACAGCTCGACTTGCGGATCGAGTTGGGTCGCACGCACATGCACCTGGAAGACGTGCTGCGGCTCAAGCAAGGCGCCGTGGTCACCCTCGACAAACTGGCCGGTGACCCGGTCGATATTTACGCCAACGGCCGACTGATCGCTCGGGGCGAAGTGCTCGTGCTCAACGATAATTTCTGCGTACGCGTGGCCGAGTTGGTCGCCGAAGACGCGGCGGCATAGCTGCCAGCGACAGCAGACTTGTGGCTTTCTCGGCGGTGGCTCTGCTGCCGTTCGCAGGTACTGCGGGCATACCGTTTCAGTCGCCCAGGCTGCACTGGCCCAGAACGCGGCCAAAGACTATAAGCCTCTCCAGTGTGGCAGCCACCAATCGATAGTCCGAGTTTGCGAACTGCCGCGCGCATGACTCATCTCAAAACTTGCTCTTCGCTTTGGCGGCGACGCTCTGCCGACATCGTTCAATTCATGTTCATGTTGCGAACCAATCGATTCATCGCGGTCAGCATTCTGACGGCAGTTTGGGCAGCTGCCGCTCCAGCGGAAACCACTCCCGCGCCGCCGAATTGGCAAGATGGCCACGGGGCTTCCGTGTATTTGGGAACGAACCAGCCGGCAACCAGCCCCGCGCCATCGCAGCCGGTTTCCAGCCCTGCCCCCGTGCAAGAGCCGGAGCCGTTCACACCGTCGCAGGTGCCAATCGCGGCACCGGTGCCATCACTCAAACCGACGTCCAACATCCAGCTTGCAGCACATGAAGAACCAGCGACGTCGGCGAGCGCACCTTCACGTTATTTGGCGCCGCCAAGCCAACAAGTCAACCGGGCGGCGAGTTCCAGTGACCAACCGAGTGTCGGTGGGCGCAAACTCGTTAACTTTCACTTGCCAACCGAGTCGATCTTCACGGTCGTCACTGCGCTCGCGGTCGTGGTCGGTGCCTTTCTGTTATTCACCTGGGCGTTGCGACGCAGCGGAAAACATCCCGGGTTGCGTAACGGATTGTTGCCGCCCGAAGCCGTGAGTGTAATAGGTCGCGTGCCGTTGGCGACTCGTCAGTTTGCCCAACTGCTGCGTGTGGGAAACAAGTTGGTCCTCGTGGCGATCACGCCCAACGGTCCCACCACGCTCACGGAAGTGAACGATACGGCGGAAGTTGATCGGATTGTCGGCCTGTGCCAGCAACTCGATCGGCACAGTACGACCAAGGCATTCGAGCAAATCTTCCAGCAGTTCTCGAAGGAGCCGGCGAGCGGCTTTCTCGGTGACGAAGCGTTGCCCACGACGCTGTCGCCGGCGGCATCGGCATATCGCAGTCAGCGAGGATCCGCGCGTGCTTAGAACGTGTCTTGCCATGCGCCAGTTTGCATTGGCCCCCTCGCCCTCCGAGAAAGGTCGGGGCGCCAAGGGCGACTCGCCGTGGCGAGGTGAGGATGCCTTAGTTTCTGCTGCTTTGCCCTCACCCCGGCTCTCTCCCCCAGGGAGAGGGAAAATTCTAAAATACGTTCTTGGTCGCCGCCAGAAATGGTGGCTCTTGTTTGGAACGGCTCTGTTCGTTCTGCTCATGCTCGCCACGCCGACGATGGCCCAAATCGATTCGCCGGCAGCGGACCTGCTGCCGAAAGGCATTGGCGGACCAACCGATTGGACGAGCCCGAAGGGGTTGGCCTCGACTCTGCAGATCATGCTGCTGTTGACCGTGGTCAGCTTGGCCCCGGCGATCCTGTTAATGACCACCGGCTTCGTGCGGATTATTGTCGTGCTCGGGCTGTTGCGGCAGGCGCTTGGCACCCAGCAACTTCCGCCCAGCCAGGTCATCACGTCGATCGCGCTCTTCATGACGCTGTTGCTCATGGCCCCGGTGTGGAGGGAATCATACGACAAAGGCATTCAGCCGTACACCAACCGCGAGATCGGGCTCAACGAAGCGTTCGAGCGTGCGGTGGAACCGGTGCGGCACTTCATGGGGGACCAGATTCAACTCACCGGCAACGGTGAGAACGTGTACCTATTCTTGCAGTATGCGCCCGAGGAAATCGACGCCACGACGGGAAAGTCACCAAATTACGTGTACTACGGAGCTGGCGAAGGCGAACGCAACGTCCCGCTTGTGGCCTTGCTGCCGGCGTTCATGCTCAGTGAATTGAAGACGGCGTTCCTGATCGGCTTCCAACTTTATCTGCCGTTCGTGATTATCGATATCGTCGTCGCGAGTGTGACGATTTCGATGGGCATGCTGATGCTGCCGCCCGTGCTTGTCTCGCTGCCGTTCAAACTGTTGCTGTTCGTGCTGGTCGACGGATGGCACCTGGTCGTTGGAATGTTGTTGGAGAGTTTTCATTTGATCTGATCGATGGCGCGAGCTAAACCGCCAGCGTTTAACAACGCCTCGAATACGGCATTCTCGCCCCTGTATCCTTATCCCTCAATCAACATGCAACCACAAGACGCGATCGATTTGGGACGCGAGGCACTGATCGTGGCGACCATGGTTGCCGCGCCGGTGCTGATCGCCGGCATGTTGGTCGGCTTGTTGATCGGGCTGATCCAAGCGCTAACACAAATTCAGGAGCAAACGGTCGCCTTCGTACCCAAGCTGGTGGCGATGGTTATTGCGCTCGGCCTGTCGTTGCCATGGGTGCTTACGCGGCTGATCGAATACTCCCGCGAACTAATCGAAAACATACCGAACTCGTTATGACCTTGCCGTAGGACGGACATTCTTGTCCGTCCACGTACAAGTTGGCTACGGACGGGCAGGAATGTCCGTCCTACATCATGCCCGATCTGGAAACGTTTCTCGTCGGCCGATTCATGGTCT
>JADZDJ010000300.1 GCA_020851115.1 Pirellulales bacterium | reverse complement strand
TTCAGCAGCCACCCCCTTATTTTCCATCGACCCTCGCCACGCCTCAAACCTCAAAAACACCCGTAAAATCCCGATCCATTTCGCTTCCGCCCGCCGATTTTCTGCGCATCCCCCCGGAAATGAACCGGAAACCTTGGGGACACAAAGTCCGCATTTTCCCGATGATTTTCACCAATTCACTTCCGCCTCAAAATTATTTTCACGAATCGGCGCCCGTGACAAGCTGTGATAACCCAAATCTTTCGGATATTGGCGGAGGACGGATCAGATCCACTACGAGAGGTTTGAATGATGGATTCAGAGCCAACAATCGCGCTGCGGAATCGGCGGATGTTTACGGAAGCGTTTGGCCAGGAGCCCACCACAGCGAACTCCAACTTTTCAGCATGTTTGCCTGCATTCATATTCCGATCGAGACAGAACATTTCTTACAACCTCCAAAAATCGATGTCGCCTTGGATTTTGATCGTATTTCTGTTCGTTTTTGGCACAATTATCGGTAGCTTTCTCAATGTCGTAATCTACCGTGTTCCTCAAAAGATGAGCATTTCCTGGCCCGGATCGCACTGCCCGAGTTGCGGCCATTCCATTCGTTGGTATCACAATGTGCCAATGTTCGGCTGGCTGTGGCTGCGGGGGCGTTGCCGCGATTGCGGCATAAAAATCTCGCCGCGCTATCCGCTAGTGGAATTCGCCGTCGGAGTGCTTTTCGCGGCTGTCGGCTGGCTGCTAATCCGTTGAGCGGATCGTGAGGCCGGCATACCAGCGCGTCGCGAGTACAATTCCGGCAGGCTGGAATGCGTACCCACTATCCGGTTGCCTTGCACCAAACACCTACGAAAGCTGGAAGGTAGCGGCGAACGTCCCATTCGCTTGCCTGTGGTAGTTGCCCAAAATCGAATCGTTCGTCCGCCTCGACGCAAAACAAGCTCTCTCCCGGTGCTTGTTCGACTAGCGCCGCAAGCAATCCCAAAACCGCCTCAGTTTGATCGACGTAGAAGCTATAGGGCGGTGAGCAAAACACGACCCATGGCGCGCGTGGAAGCAGTGGCAATCGCTTTGCCCAGAGTAGCACATTGGCGGGTAGAATTGTGCATCGATTTTCGACACCTAGTTCGGCTGCACTGGCTCGAATGAGCGCAGCGGTCGGAAAATGGCGCTCGACCAGCGTTGCGCCGCTTGCTCCTCGGCTGATCGCTTCCAATCCCAGTGCGCCGGTTCCTGCAAACAGATCGATCGCGTGCTTGCCGCGCACGGCCGGGCCTAACAGGTTGAAGACAGCTTCGCGCACGCGATCCTTCATGGGTCTGGTACGTAGGTCGCCGGAATACTGCAATTTCCGTCCGCGCAAACTTCCGCCGATAATTCGGGGGGGCGAATCGGCGATATTTGACGGCTCGTGGCGCTGGGAACTATTTTTCGACATCGGCTCAACCGATTGGTTTCGTGGGGATTTTTTTCGTATGTTACATTATTGGATTCGATTTGTCGCACCGCCGAAGAAATGTTGACGAGGGTTGCCCTTCATGCCAATACGTCGGACATCGATCGCTGCCGCGTTGCTTCTGCTTGCAACCGCTGGAACAGTCATTGCGCAGGAGAAAAAGCTTTCTCCCGAGGACAAGCAATTCGCGGAAGTCTATGGCCAATGGAAAACACTGCTGAGCGAAATCGCCGATGCACAAATCAAATGGGGCGTGGCGTCGCTGGCCGATCGACCGACTTTTTCGACCAAGATCGACGCACTCATTGACCAGGCAGCGAAGCTCTCGCCGAAATTGCAGGACATCGCAGAAAAGGCTTATGTGGTTACACCGACAGACGACCAGCTTGGCAGGTTGTTGTATTTCATGGCGCTTACACATTTACGCAACGACAATTACGAAGAAGCCTTACGACTGGTCGCTGTGCTCAACGATCGCAAAATCGGACCGCCGGAATTCTATCAACCGCATCGCATCGCCGCATCGGCCGCATTTGCCACGATGCAGTTGGATCAGGCCAAGCAGCAGATTGAAACGGCGTCCCAAGGAAAAGAGTTGAAAGACAAATCGCTGCTCCATTTGCTGGCGGCGATCGAATTTTATCGTCCGTTGTGGAACCGCGAGCAACAATTGCGCGCCGCGGAAGCCAAGGCCGACGATCTACCACGAGTCAAGTTGCACACCAGCCAAGGCGACATGGTTGTGGAGCTATTCGAAAACGAAGCCCCGAACACCGTGGCGAACTTCATTAGTCTAGTCGAATCGGGCTTTTACGACGGCACGAAGTTTCACCGAGTGCTGCCAGGTTTTGTCGCCCAAGGGGGCGACCCACGCACCAAAGACACTGCCGCCGCCGCACAACGCGCCGACGATGGCCCAGGTTATTCAATTGAATGCGAATGCACCAAGCCAGAACATCGCGTCCACTTTCGTGGCACGCTTAGCATGGCACACAAGGGTCTCAACACCGGCGGCTCACAATTTTTCATCACTTTCGTGCCGACTGGCAACCTAGATGGTCAACATACCGTGTTCGGCCGCGTCATCGATGGAATCGACGTTCTAGCAAAACTCCAGCGAGTCGATCCGGAAAAACCAAAGCCCGGCATGACTCCCGATGCGATCATCAAAGCCGAGGTATTGCGCAAACGCAACCACGCCTACGAGCCGAAGAAGCTGGGAGGATGAAAGAGAATGGCGAATGATGCGCGATCGTTGCTGAATGGTAAGAGCGTCTTGCGCTCACCGTAATTCGTCATTCGCAGTTGTTCGATCATCGTGGCCCGGCTACTTGTTCTCCTTACTCGCCTCCGTCAGCGCTTCAGGCTTCGTCAGGTGAAAGTAGTGGCCGTGGTCGGCCGTTACGATCAGCACGGTGTCTTTCCAGCCGCCATGCTGATCGATCCAATCGGTGATGGCGCGAACGGCGTCGTCGCCGTCGAGTACCGAGCCAATCGAGCAGTCGATATTGTCGTCGTGGTTTCCCCAATCGACGTCGCCGGCTTCAACCATCAGCCAAAAGCCGTGCTGCCTTTGTGATAGCACATCGAGCGCGGCAACTGTCATATCCACTAACCGCGGGTTCTCTTGCAAATCGGCCACCGAATACTCATCCATCTTGTCGCTGGCCCCTTTCACGGGGTCGAATTTTCCATCGGCAGTGCGAAACGGCAAGTGAGCGTTCTTTGCATAGCCAAAGAAACCTAGCAGACGCAATCTACCGTCGATCGCCTGCTGAACGCCGGCAGCTAACACCTGCTTGCCGCTCTTGCCGGGCGTGCGCTCCGCAATGACATATTTACCGCTGCGGCCAGCTTCGATTTGCCGGCGGTCAAACTCAGTCAAGTAGCGGTTGCCGGGAGTGGCGTTTTCGCCCTGGCTCTTGCTATCCTCGATTGCTTCTCCCCATCCGCAGCCGATGAGCACATCAACGCCTGGCAAGGGATCGCGCTTGTGAGAGATCGACCGCAATCCTAGCAAATCTCGCGTCAAATCTTGATAATCGCTGCGATGCACATTGTTACCATACGCCGCGGCAGGCGTCGCGTGGCTAATCGGAACATTCGTAACAACGCCGATGGCATAATCTTGCCGCTGAAGCTGTTGGGCGATCGGATCGGCTCGATTTCCTTCAAAATCCACATTGACGGAGTCGTTGTATGTCTTGATCCCGGTCGTCATCGATGTGGCGGAGGCGGCCGAGTCGGTCACCGCATGTGGCTGTAGCTTGCTTTTGCCAATAAGATACTCAGGATCGCGCAGCGGCTCGTCCCACGGCGTCGATCCGCCGCGTTTCCAGTCGTAACCGCCATGCTTCGTGCCGCCGGGGTTGGCAAGGCTCTGGGAATTGACATCGGGCTTGGTTCCGTCGTTTCGCGGGCTGGTCACGAAGTAGCCGAAATCGGTTGTTGTGCCGCGGTAATCTTGTAAATGCAACCCGGTGCCACGACCGGAGTGGTAAATCTTGCCGCTGCGATAGATTGCGGCGGCGCGGGTTGTTTGCCAATCCGTACCGTCGAAGATAAACAGAATGATCCGTTTTTTCCCCGCTGCTGCAGCCGTTGTTTGCAAGCGATAAATGTCTGTTTGATCGAAGTACTCGGCATCGGGATTCAACGTATCGGTGGGCAAGTAACCGTACAGCTTTTCGAGCCGCTCTTTGCTACGGTAAACGCTGTTCTTGCCGGCCACGGAACAGAGATCCATTCCAAAAGTGTAAACCGGAATCAACCGATTGGAGTGGCTAGCCCAACCACTATATTTCGCTGGCGACGGACCCCAGTAACCCCAGTCGGCCTGCTTGGACGTCATTGCCGACATTTGCAATTCACGAACTCGATCGTGCTCCTCGCCAGTTGACGAAGTAGTCGTCGCCGCAAACAGGCTGCGCAAACCCATGAAACCGACCACAGCGACAAGAATCACAACGAATCGAGAGGGGGCCATAGTCGCTGGATCGAAGGTGGGATAAGTTGGATGGAGGAAAATTCAGCCGCGTTTGGCGTCTGCGTTTCTAGATTTCTATGTTAGCACTCCGCCGATACCTAGACACCTAGACAGCTAGACACTTCCGCTGAAATACTACCCGGGCCCTACCGAGGTTAAACTTTGGAAGGTCACGATGGGTGCGCTTCCAATTCGCCGAATGGGAGCCGCGCCCGTCGGAAATCGGTTGGGGCAGCCACGCTCCCTAGCGGGCGTGGTTGCAGAAATGCGTCAACGTTCAATGGTCCAAATATAAGCGTCCAGCAATGTTCGTCGATCGAGTGGAAATTCACGTCGCGGCAGGCAACGGCGGCCACGGCATGGTCAGCTTTCGCCGTGAAAAATATGTTCCGCTCGGCGGACCCGATGGCGGCGACGGCGGCGACGGCGGCAGCGTGATCGTCCGCGCCCAGGCCGGCGTCGATAGCCTCTCAGCACTCGCACATCGAAAGCATTGGCGTGCCAAGCCAGGTGAAAAGGGTGGTTCGAGCGACTGCCACGGCCGCAGTGCCGAAGATTTGGTTCTGTGGGTTCCTCCAGGGACGGTGGTGATCGATGCAGATCACGCGCTGATATTAAAGGACCTCGTCGCCGCCGGCGATCAAGTTGTGGCCGCTCGTGGAGGCAAAGGCGGCAAAGGAAATGTGGCCTTCAAATCAGCGACTAATCGCACCCCGCGCGAGAGCACGCCAGGAGGCGATGGAGAACAGCGCAATTTGCTTCTCGAATTGAAAGTAATCGCCGACGTCGGCCTCATCGGCAAACCCAACGCCGGCAAGAGCACGCTGCTGTCGCGATTGTCGCGGGCCCAGCCGCAGATCGCTGACTATCCATTCACCACGAAATATCCCAACCTGGGCCTCGTTGAAATAACTCCAGACCGCTCATTTGTCATGGCCGATCTGCCGGGTTTGATCGAAGGCGCCCACGCAGGCGTCGGCCTAGGCCACGAATTTCTCCGTCACGTCGAGCGGGCAGGCATTTTGGTTCACCTCGTCGAGCCGATTCCCGTCGACGGCTCCGACCCCTTGAAAAACTACCACATCATCCGTAGCGAATTGCAGCGTTACTCGGCCGATCTGGGAAAACGCCCAGAAATCGTCGCCGTCACAAAGAGCGAATTACCTGGGGCCACCCAAGTGCGCGACCAATTGGCTGCGGAGATCAACTGCGAAGTGTTAGGCATTAGCGCCGTCACTGGCGAGAACTTGGATAAGTTGCTGTGGCAAATTGCAAAGCAGCTTGATGAAACACCGGCAGCAGAAAACAGAAATCACCAAGGAATCGGCGATTTTCGCCGCTCAATGTGATCGCAAGTTGAGCAAATCAGCGATGATGAGGGGGCCTGACTCCTGTTTTTTTCTCCGCGCACTCTACTTCTACGGTTCTAAATTTGCCATCGGCGTGGCTCTAGCGGAGGCGGCATTGGTCTTCGCCGAACATCACATCGAGCGGCTAGAGGAGCGAGTTCTCGACTCTACCCACCCGTCAACATCGTGCTCGCTCGGCGAGCCGGATGGAATTTCTTTGGCGGTCATGTTGCGTTTTGGGGCGTCGCCGGTCGCGAGACGGGAGTGGCGAGGCGCTCAGCGGGCGTTTTCGAGGCAGGCCAAAGAGGTTGACACCCGCCGCAGTCTTGTCATGATGAGAGGCTACCTGCCCGCGCGCCTCATAGGCGTTACAGCCCCTACCAACTGTTGGTAGTTCCCGCCCAAATTAGCCTATTTCGCGGCCGTAACATTTTGCTTGCTGCTTCGCTAACTACTCTGGAAGCCAGGGAGTCCGGTGAGCGGCCACTTTCACCATTCGCGGGTGATTTATGAGTTTATCTGCTGCGGAGTCGGTCGACGGCAGTCTTCGGATGTTCAGGCGACATGCGCCTCTGGTGCTCGTTAATGGATTGGCCGAGCAAACGGAAACATGGTATCGCAACGCCCACGCATGGCGCGAGCATTTCGACGTCTACATTCCACACTTGGCGGCCTACGACAGCGAGGTGTTGCATCGGCGGATTAACGCTGGTATGCCCATCAGCGTCGATTACCTCGTTGAGCAACTGAGAGTTTATCTCGATTCCTTCGTGGCGCGCGGCCCGTATTTCTTTGCCGCCAACAGCATGGGCGGGAAAATCATGGTCGAGTTTGCCGTACGATACCCCGACCAGGTGGCGAAATTGGCGCTAATTTGCCCATCCGGTCTGTCCGAAGTCGAACGGCTGCCCATCGTCGAAGGTGTTCGCGGTCGTAAGATGCAAGAAGTCATTCAGAGCGTCTTTCATAATTCTGAGCAGGCCGATCCGCAAGTCGTGGCCATGTACGAAAAGCAGGTGCGAAACAAACGCTGGCGAACTGGGATGATGCACACCGTCCGCGGCACAATGGGGCATCTGGTGCGCGATCGCGTTGGAGAGCTTCAATGCCCCACACTGATGATCGTCGGCCAGGAAGATCGGATTGTCGATCCGAAAGATTCGATCGCCGCAGCCGGGCGGATTCCGCACTGCCAATTGGTCGTGATTGAAAGCTGTGGTCATGCTCCACAATTGGAGCGAACAGAATACGTCAATCGGCTGGTGGTGGATTTTTTGAAGGAAGAGGAAGCCGCTGGCAACGAAACCACGGCCTGCCAAGCCGGCTTTCTCCGCATCGGAAAACCGCGATAGACCCGCTGCAACGCATGTTTTTCGCGCTCAGGTTCGTTCATTTCGCCGGTCCTGCATTGCGGTTTAGGCGGCGTTGACAGGATCGTAAATTCTTGTACGATGTAGAGTTTTCCCTGTTTCCGTTGCCTGCCGCAAAACCCCGTATGCCGACGATCAATCAACTTGTCAGTAATCGCCGTCGCCCGAAGCGAAAATTTAGCAAATCGCCAGTGCTCGATAAGTGTCCGCAAAAGCGAGGCGTCTGCCTGCAAGTCAAGACGATGACTCCCAAGAAGCCGAATTCGGCTCTGCGGAAAATTGCCCGAGTGCGGCTGTCGAACGGTAAAGAAGTCACCGTCTACATTCCCGGCGAAGGTCACACGCTGCAAGAGCACTCGATCGTGCTAGTGCGCGGCGGTCGCGTCCGCGACCTCCCTGGCGTCCGTTACCACATCGTCCGCGGCACACTCGATTGCCTCGGCGTCGAAGGCCGCAAGGGCAGCCGCAGCCTCTATGGCGCCAAGAAAGGTTGATCGTATCGCAGATTGCACAATGCAATTCGAAAAATGCAAAAATCTGAGACGAGCATGTCTTTTTTGCGTTTTTCAATTTGCATACTTTAATTTCCCAACCCCTGACCCCTGACCCCACCACATGGGCCGCATTACCGCCAGCTCGACTACCCTCAAGCCCGACCCGAAGTATGGTTCGGTCCTCGCCAGCAAGTTTATTAACTGTCTGATGAGCGACGGCAAAAAGAGTACCGCCCAAGGCGTGTTCTACAAAGCGCTGGATATTGTCAAGGACAAAATTCCAGACAAAGAGCCGATTGAAGTCTTCACGCAGGCGATGGAAAACGTGAAGCCGAACATCGAAGTCCGCTCGAAGCGCGTCGGCGGAGCCGCTTATCAGGTGCCGATGCAAGTCAGCCGCAATCGTCAGCAATCGCTGGCGATTCGCTGGATTCTGCTGTCGGTTCGCGAAAAGAAGGGTCGCGCGACTCACCAAAAACTAGCCGACGAATTGCTGGCCGCCTACAATCGCGAAGGAGCCGCCATGACCAAACGCGAAAACGTCCACCGCATGGCCGACGCCAACAAAGCCTTCGCGCATTTCGCCTGGTAACATCTGCCGCATACAGTGTTTACTGAATACAATGGCCGCTTTACGCCCTCGCCGGCAAGCGGCCTTTTTCATGCGCACAACGATCGTTTTTGCCGTCGAGGAACGCAGATGGGCGGGTTTTTTGCAAATCAATACTCGATTTGAATTGCAGGAGATGAGAATCCATTCCGTTACTTTCAGAGCTGCATTATCGGCGCTAATTCGCGCCCATCTGCGGTCAAAGAATTTTTCACCATGCCTCGTGACTTAAAAAACCTTCGCAACATCGGCATCATCGCCCATATCGACGCCGGCAAAACGACCGTCACCGAGCGGATGCTGTTCCTCAGCGGAGCCAAGCACCGCGTGGGCGAAGTCGATAAGGGAACTACGGAAACCGATAGCGATCCGGAAGAGCAAGAGCGTGGAATCACGATTTATGCCGCTTGCGTCACGTTCCCATGGAAAGACGTCACGGTCAATCTGCTCGACACTCCTGGCCACGTCGATTTCACGGCCGAAGTCGAGCGCTGCCTGCGCGTTCTCGACGGCGCGGTCGTCGTCTTCAGCGCTCGCGAAGGAGTGGAGGCTCAGAGCGAAACCGTCTGGCGCCAAGCCGATAAATACCGCGTTCCGCGCGTCGCCTTTATCAATAAGCTCGACCGCGAAGGGGCCAATTTCGAGGGCGTCTTCGGCGAAATCAAAAAGCGGCTGCATGCTCATCCAGTTGCCATTCAGATTCCCATTGGCGAAGGTCCGCCGCACGTGAACGATCCGTTCCGTGGCATCATCGATCTAGTCGAGATGAAAATGCTAACGTTCGCCGGCGACAAGCAAAGTCGCGACATGATCGTCGGCGAGATCCCTGCGGATCAGTTCGACCGCGCCAAGGAGTGGCGGCACATCATGCTCGAACAACTTTACGACTATAACAACGAGTTGATGGAGTTGGCTCTACAAGAAGCGGAAATCCCCGCTGCGCTAATCCGCCGCGTACTCCGCGACGCCACCATCCATCTGCAAGTTCAGCCGGTTCTCTGCGGTTCGGCACTGCACGGCGTCGGCGTGCAGCCGATACTCGACGCCGTGCAGGATTACTTGCCCAGCCCGCTCGATGTGCCGCCGGTCGAAGGCCGATCGATCGACTCCGCCAAAAACGGCTCGCCGATTGCCGAGAAGCGCAAACCGTCGCCCGATGAACCATTCAGCGCTCTCGTCTTCAAAGTGCTGCCTGCGAAAACCGGCGACATGCACTGGATTCGCGTCTATTCCGGCGCGCTCAAGCAGAATAGCCGTGTGTTGAACCCTGGCAAAGACGCGAAGGAAAACGTCTCGCAACTGTGGATCATCCATGCCACGAAACGTGAAGAGCAAATCGACCTCGTCGGGGCCGGCGACATTGTTGGAGTGATTGGCCCGCGCTCGTCAATCACCGGCGATACGCTCTGCGACGCCAAACATCCAATTTTGCTCGAAACCATCGAGTTCCCCGAATCGGTGATTTCCGCCGCCGTCGAGCCGGAAAGCACTGCCGAGCGCAAAAAGTTGGGCGATGTGCTGGAAATGCTCAAGCGGCAAGATCCCACGTTCCACGCTAGCGAAAACAAGGAAACCGGCCAAACCATTATCAGCGGTATGGGCGAACTGCATCTGGAAGTCATCAAGCATCGCCTATTGCGCGATTTCAATTTGAACGTGCGCGTCCACAAGCCGCGCGTCAGCTATAAAGAAACGGTGAAAGCCGACGCCGAAGCCGTCGGCAAGTGCAATCGCCAAGTTGGCGGCCAGATTTTATTTGCTGAAGTGAAAGTCCGCGTTTCGCCACTCGCCGAAGACAAACCGGGTCGGGTACTTACCAATTGGTTTGTTGAGGACACGCCGAGTCGCGCCGCAGTACAAATCATGCTCACCGCGCTGAAAGAGGCGGCCGAAGGGGGCGGATTGTTCGGGTGCCCGCTCTGGAGTTGCCAAATGGAGCTGCTCTCAATGCCATTGCCCGAACCACTGCCGAGCGAAGTCGCCTTTCGCATTGCCGCAGCCGACGCCTTCACTCGCGTATTACAAGCCGCCGGCGTCACACTGCTCGAACCAATCATGAAGTTGGAAGTAACGACGCCGGAAGTACACCTGGGAGATGTAATCAACGACCTTCAGCAACGCCGTGCGATTATTACCAGCACGGAAAATCGTGGTGGAATCACCGTCATCGATGCCGAAACGCCGCTGTCCGCCATGTTCGGCTACTCCGCAGCCGTCCGCAGCCTCAGCCAAGGCCGGGCCAGTTTTTCGATGGAACCGTTGAAATACGGCCCAGCGCCACCGGAAGTACAGGAGAGCTTTATTTGAGAATCGAGGAATGCGGGATGAGGATTGCGGAATGACAAGGCAATCATGACGTTCTCGATGCTCATTCCTTATTCCCCCTTCCCCATGAAGCCGCAGCGCATACTTTCCCGCATACTCGAACCGGAAGTCATGGATACGCCCGCTGAGGCGCGCGACTACGATTCGATGGACCACCGCGAAGTGAATCGTCGATTTGTCGATGACTTGCTCGTGGCTGCTTCTCTGATGGCGTCGCCAATAAATCTGCTCGATCTGGGTGCCGGCACCGCTCAAATTCCCATCGAACTCTGCCGGCGATCTGCAAACATCCACATCACCGCGGTCGATGCTTCGCGGCACATGCTCGAAATGGCGAAACTCAACGTCGAGCGGGCCGGATTATCATCTCAGATCCGGCTTGAACACGCCGATGCCAAACGGTTGAACTTCGCCACTGACAGTTTCGATGCCGTTATCTCGAACAGCATCATTCATCATTTACCGGAACCGCAAATGTGCCTGCATGAAGCGGTTCGCGTCGCTCGACCGGGAGGTTTGCTATTTTTTCGAGATTTGATCCGCCCGGCGAACCAACATAAACTCGAACAACTGGTGAATCGCTATACTCCGGCTTCTGGCATTTCGATCGAAGCCGACCACCAGCGAGCGATGTTTGCCGACTCGCTTCGAGCGGCGTTGACGCTCACGGAAGTCGAACAGCTCGTCGCCGGGTTGAATCTTTCCGCCAGTTCAATGAAAAAAACGAGCGATCGCCATTGGACGTGGATCGCGCGTAAGAATGCAACCGTGATTGGTACCATGTGACTTCCCGACGGCTTGGCCCATGGGCTGTGGTCGCGGATGGACATCCGCGACCCCCGATTTTCTGGTCGCCTTGGAACGATTCTTCCATCATGCTGTGAATTCGATTGTCACCGGCGTTCGGAGACCGACTGCGAAAACCGGCGGCAATCAGTTGCCAAATCGTTCAATCAATCGCCCTTCGGTCATTTACCGCTCCAATGCTCGCTTGATTGCGACAAGCTTGTCGGCCTGTTTTTCAGTGGTCTCATCGGTTCATCTTGCGGCAATCGTGGTAGTATACTCAAATCTCGATTAGAAATCGTCGAATCGTCAATGAACCACGCTTCCTACGTCCGAGTCTTTCTCACGTTCGCTCGCAACAGTTTGGTGCGAAACATGACGTTTCGAGTGAATTTCGTGATCGAATGCATTAGCAGCCTGTCGTGGATGTTGATGAACTTGGGCTTTTATGTGATCGTATTCAGCTACACGC
>JADZDJ010000299.1 GCA_020851115.1 Pirellulales bacterium | reverse complement strand
TCCATTCGATGGAGGTTTCCCATGGCACGCACGCCGAGTACGATGTTGCCGCTTGGCACTTTAGCCCCGTCATTTCAATTGCCGAACGTCGATGGACGAATCGTGTCGCTCGACGATTTCAAGTCGGCACCGGCGCTGCTTGTCGCTTTTATTTGCAACCACTGCCCCTTTGTGAAGCACATCGCCGACGGTCTTGCCCTAATGGCTCGCGAATACCAAGCCAAAGGCGCTTCCGTGGTAGCGATCAACTCGAATGATGTATCCAACTATCCTGCCGACTCGCCGGAGCAAATGGTTCACGAAGCGGAAGCGCGCGGCTATTCATTTCCTTACCTCTACGACGAAACGCAGTCGGTGGCAAAAGCCTACCGTGCGGCTTGCACGCCCGATTTCTATCTCTTCGACAAGAATCGCAAGCTTGTCTATCGCGGCCAACTGGACGACAGCCGGCCCGAGTCCAGCATTCCTGTCACCGGGAAAGACTTGCGAGCAGCACTCGATGCGGTGTTGACCGGCAAAGCGGTGTCGGCCGAGCAAAAGCCGAGCATCGGGTGTAATATCAAATGGAAAGTCGGCCACGAGCCGAACTATGATGGACACTTGAAGTCGTAGTGTGCATACTCGCTACTCGACCTGTCCGACAATGCAAGTACAATGTCCGTGACAGCTTACCGCGATCAAGTGAATTCTGCGTTTCACAAGCGCGATGCGATCATCATGCCAAAGCTGGCCGCAATACTGATCGCCCATCAGCAAAATCTGCGAAGCCGCTGATCTCATTCACGCGACGGCCCGTTGTAACAATTCTCACATTGGCAGTCGTATCGATTCAGCCACTCAGTGCGGTCCATCTTTCTACGGCACGTCTTTGAATTCGGTGGCCGAATGAGTCACCGTTGCGTCCCCTTCGGGATAGCTTGCACTTTGGTAGGTGCGCAGGCATTTCAACGCCGACATCACGGTTCGCAATTGTTCGAGATACTCCTTCGCCGTCGCTTCGTCTCCAGCTTCGGCGTTTGGCGATTGGTCCCCTTCATCCTCGGAATTGGGCTGATTGTACGCGTCCACGAATTGATGCACCGCGTATTCCGCCCAGGGAGTGATTGCGTCCACTGTTTCCGCCCAGTTGAAGTACAGCGCCGATTCGAGCGCCTTGCTTCGATCGCTCAACGGCCCGTCGGAACCTGCCGTCAACGGCGTATCTTGCAGCAGCCTCGCCGATTGTTTGGGCGAAATCGACAGCACGGCGACTCGCTCGCTCAATCCGGCGTTCGGCGTCAACTGGGCGTCGATCCCGGCTTCCTCGGGAAGCTTGTAGTAATAAATCGTCCCCATGCCGGCATCGGTCTTTACTTCTCGGGTTTCTGGCTTGGGAAGTTCAGAATCTTGTGGGATCAATTCTTCCTTTTTCAACTGGGCAATCAGATCGACGAGCGCCGAGCGATATTCCTCGACTCCTTTCTTGAGCAACGCGGTATCACTTACCCCGAAGACTAGCGCCGTTTCGATCATCGGCAGCGGCTGGTCGTTTTGCCGCATGCCCATAAACCATTTGCTGCTGACCAACTTGGCGTCAAGCACGACAGCCGATTGGCCATCGGCCAGCGCGGGAATTAGCATCTCGCTGTTGGCTTTATCGAGCCGTTCGACCAGCGGCATCCCCAGTTCTTTTACCTTTTTGAACGTCTCTTGGTCGTCGGGGCTCATCTGCGGCGTCGCAAATTCCTCGAAGTAGCCAAACGCCATTTTTGCCCATTTGCGGACCATATCGTATTGCTCGGGCGAGTACTTGCCGCGGGCAACAAGGGCCAACAGCGGATTGCCGCCAACATGGTCGAGCAGCGACAGCGGTTTTGAGCCGTCGTAGAGCGTGTTTTCCGACCAATCGTAGCCGTAGCCTTCGATGCCACGGTCGGTCAAGTACGAAAATCGCATGTTTGCGCCGGGCTTCGGCAAAATGCCTTTAAGATCGTCGCCTAACTCTTCGAGATCCTTGTCGATGCGCTGTTCGATCTCATCGTCAAGGTCGATTTGGGACAGGCCTTGGCGAATCGTCGCCACCATGTTGTCAATCTGTTGGGTTGGATTATTGAGCGCTTCGATAAACTGCTGACTCGAATAGGAAACCGAAATTAGCTTTTTGTCCGCGAATTTCGCCAGCGCCTGAAATTCCTTGACCTCCGCTAGCTTCTTGCCGGTTCCCAGCTTGGCCAGGGCATCGACGGTAGGCTCGATGGCCAGCAGCACATAATTGTCGCGCACCCCAAGGCAGATCGAAGCCTTTAGGTTTTGCAGCTTCGACTTAAGCTTTTCATATTCCCCCGGCTCTTGCTCGATTTCGTCCCACGGCACCTGGATCAGACTGCCGTCGAGTTCCAAGACCAGATATTCGGAGCCGCCAACCGATTTTTTGCTCAACCGGCCCTCGAAGTCCGAATGATCCTCCAACTGGCCATCGAGCAACTCTTTGAGGTTGTCGATCTGCTGTTTGGCCCGCTCGACGTTGGTCACTTTGAAGCCGACGACGAGGCCGGGCGTTGCCAATTGATCGATGTGCGCGTTGAGCGAATTCAGTAGAATTCGCGCGGTGGTGTTGGAATCGTCCGTATCGACCAGCCCAGCTCGGTATTGCATCGCGCTGATGGTAGTCACCACCGTTTGGAGAAAATCGGTGGCTTTCTTGTCGCCAAAGATACAAATTTCATGCGATACCGCATCGATGATGAATTCGCGCAGGTCGCCATAGCTTGGATCGTTGAAAAACCGCTGGACTGTCGCGCCGGGCGCGGAAAACGCAAGGAAAAACTGCGCCGTCTGCCAAGCACTTTGCACCGAGGACATTTCGGCGATCTTCTTAAACGCGTTGCTGTTGACCACGATGTCGAATTGCTCGCGCAACCGTAGACCGGACGAGTAGAACGATGTGTCGGCCGGAGCCCAATCTAGCGATGTGCCGTACTTGGGGGCGGCCATCAAACCTCGCGGCCATTGGATGAACAATGCTCCTACGACCAGCAGCAGAAATAAGTGGCGATGTCGAGGAAATGCGGAGGTTGGGCAATTCATTGGAAATTCCTTGATAGTTGTTGATCCCGCCGACAGCGGTGGGCCTATTGTAGGCGAGTCGGTCGATTGGCGACAACTGGGAGGCGAATTATCGGCCTCCTACCCTAGCAATTAGAGTATTACCCCAAGTAGACTTTAGCGGTTTCAACGTGCGGCAATTCAGCCCGTCGCAACCCCTGTCACAGCCATCGTATCGCGATGCCCCGCGCGGTCGGAAACTCGCAATTGCTCCCTTCCGAGCTGCGCTCGTCAGGAAGCGAACAATTGCGACGGCACGCTTCCCAACGGGCGCGGGCACGGAATCGCGTCAGCCGTATCTGGGCGGTGTACGTCCGCGATGCGGTTCGGAACTTCGAGTCATTCGTCGCAAAGTGGTGAAAAACGTCGTGCTTCCTGCCGCACCGGTCGGCCATTGCATTCCATGCCCGTTGTGATTGGAGTTGACGAAGCCGGATACGGTCCAAATTTGGGGCCATTGGTCGTTGCAGCAACCGTGTGGGAAGTCGCCGATGACATCGACTGTACGATGTTCTACAAACGGCTGCAGCGCGTCGTCGCGAGTGCTGTTGAAAAAGGTGACTGCCATCGTGTTGTTTGGGCCGATTCCAAAGCGGTCTACAAGAATGGCAAAGGCTTCGATCACCTGGAGCGCGGAGTGCTGGCGGCCCTAGCGACCTGCGACTATCATCCGCGACAGTGGATCGAACTGTGGCAATCGCTCCATTGGCAAGAGAATCTGGCCGTGGAATGCCGTCGCAGCAGCAGATTTCATCGGCCGTCATTCTTGCGGGACGCTTCCCAGTCGCCTTGGCCGGCAACGACGACTGTCAGCGAGCCGCTCCCTTGGCGCGAGCTGCCCTGGCACCGCCAGTATACCTGCCCGCTGCCCCTATGTTGCAATCTCCTCGAATTGGACGGGCTTTCAGAAAAGATCGTCGAGTGCTTCGACTCTGTCGGCATTCGACTGGCCGACATCCTTGCGCGGCCGGTGTTTCCCGATGAGTTCAATGGACTGGTCGAACGGGGAAACAAATCCGATACGTTGTCGCAAGTCACCCTAGAGCTTGTCGCCGCCGCGATTCAACGAGCGCCGCCCGGCCCCGTGGCGATTTATTGCGACAAGCACGGTGGCCGAAATTTCTATCGCGCGCACGTGCAAACACAATTTACCGATAGCTGGGTCGATGTGCGGATTGAATCGAACGAGCGAAGCATCTATCGTTTTTCATTCGATGACCAAGGCGTGGAACTTGGCTTTTGGGTGGGTGGCGAGCGATTCTTGCCCGTGGCGCTGGCTTCGATGACCGCCAAGTACTTGCGCGAGGCGGCCATGCGGCCGTTTAACGAATTCTGGTGCTCTCGGCTTGCGGACCTTAAGCCCACCGCCGGTTATCCCGCCGACTCTCGTCGGTTTAAGCGACAAATCGCCGCACTACAGCAAGCACTCAACATCGACGACCGAATTCTATGGCGCGAACGATAGTCCGGCCGCCGAAACCTACTACCCATGCGCCGCCGAAATCCGATATAATTCGGCGAGCAGCCTTCGGCCTTGGCCGATCTTTGATTGTCTGCCTTTCGCCTGGAAATCGAGCGTTCCGCATATCATTTCACTCACGGAGCCCCCATTATGGCCACCGCCACTCTTTCTAAGTCTCGCACCCCGCAGATCCGTCAAACGCAGTGCCTTATCGATGGCAATTGGCAGCCCGCCAAAAGCGGTAAAACATTTGAAACCGTCAATCCGGCCACGGAAGAAGTGATTGCCGAGGTCGCCGAAGGAGATGCCGCCGATATCGACGCGGCCGTGAAAGCCGCGCGCCGAGCGTTCGAGAGCGGTCCTTGGAGCAAGATGGACGCCCGCGATCGCGGACGGTTGATTCTTAAGTTGGCCGACTTGCTCGAAGAGGAAATCGACGACCTGGCGGCCCTCGAAACACTTGACAACGGCAAGCCGATCCGCGACAGCCGTGCGGCCGACCTGCCGCTCACGATCGACTGCCTCCGTTACTACGGCGGCTGGGCCGACAAGCTCCAAGGCCAAACCATTCCAATCCGCGGCAACTATTTTTGCTACACACGCCGCGAGCCAGTCGGGGTCGTCGGCCAGATCATTCCCTGGAACTTCCCATTGCTGATGGTCGCCTGGAAATGGGGCCCAGCGCTGGCTGCGGGAAACACAATCGTCATGAAGCCAGCCGAGCAAACACCGCTGACTTGCTTGAGAATGGCGCAGCTCGCACAGAAGGCCGGCTTCCCGAACGGCGTGATTAACGTTGTACCCGGTTATGGCCCAACGGCCGGCGCGGCCTTAGTGAAGCATCCGGAGGTCGATAAGATCGCGTTCACCGGCTCGACCGAAGTTGCTCACATCATCGCCCGCGACGCCGCAGCGACGTTGAAACGCTGCACGTTTGAACTCGGCGGCAAGAGTCCGAATATCGTCTTCGCCGATAGCGACCTTGATGCCGCGGCCGCCGGCGCTCACCTCGGCCTCTACTTCAACCAAGGTCAATGCTGCTGTGCAGGCAGCCGCCTGTTTGTCGAAGATAAGGTTCACGATAAGTTCGTCGATAAGCTAGCCGCGATGAACGAACAGCGCAAGCTGGGCGACCCGCTCGATCCGGCGACCGAGCAAGGCCCGCAAATCGACAAGACCCAATTCGACAAGATCATGTCGTATATTGACATCGGCAAAAAGGAAGGCGCCAAATGCGCCAGCGGCGGAGAACGCTGGGGCGACCGCGGCTTCTACATCGAACCGACACTGTTCACGAACGTCAGCGACGAAATGAAAATCGCCCGAGAAGAAATCTTCGGGCCGGTTCTCTCCGTGCTGCGATTCAAAGACCTCGATGAAATCGTCCATCGCGCGAACAAAACGGCCTACGGTTTGGCCGCGGCCGTTTGGACTCGCGATGTCGCGAAGGCCCATTACCTTGCCGCCAAGATCAAAGCGGGCACGGTCTGGATCAACTGCTACGACGTGTTCGATGCCGCCGCCCCCTTCGGCGGTTATAAAATGAGCGGCATCGGCCGCGAACTGGGCGAACGCGGCCTCGATGCCTACACCGAATGGAAAACAGTGACGGTAAGTCTGAGTTGATGATCGAATCGGAGTCGCCAAACAGCGAACAAACCGCTGTGATAGCAGTTGGTGTTATCGTCCATCGAGTGACTACGGCACTCTAACAAGCGATTGAACGCCTGCTTGAGATGCCCGAAAACGGCAAGAGATGCTTGTGCGCTTGCTGCTGTATGCGATGGCAGAAGCCCCGAAACTTATTCCGATGAAGTTCGGCATTCACCTACCTCAGTGATCTCAATCATGCGATCTAGATTCGAGGAAGCGCTATCGTTTTAAAATGCACGAGGCCCAGCGGGGCAGCCACTGGGCCTCGGAGGCGCGGCGAGACGCCACGTTGCGATGAATTGGTAAGCTGGGATTGTCAATCTCCCAAATTTCAAATTTTCAGGCTGGAACCACCCAAAATTGAAATCTGTGGATTCTTAGCCGCCGATCACTTCATGTTGCTCGGCTGACATTTCGTCAAACCGCCCGACGAAGCTCGCCAGCGACTTGCTCTTGCACGGCTGCTGCAATTTGCGGACTGCCTTGGCTTCGATCTGCCGAACGCGCTCGCGGGTGACCGAAAAAATCTGCCCGACTTCTTCGAGCGTGTAGGCATAGCCATCGACTAGACCGTATCGCAGCCGCAGTATTTCGCGCTCGCGATACGACAAATCGTCGAGCGCTTGGCGAATGCAATCTTTCAGCGACTGCTGGTTCACTTCGTACAGTGGATCATCGTCGTGAGTATCTTGAATGAATTCGCCGAAGAAACTTTCGTCATTATCTCCCATCGGCTGATCCAGCGACAGCGGCTGGCGGCTAATCTTCATCACGCAGCGGGTGTCTTCGAGCGACAGTCCTGCGGCCTCGGCAGCCTCTTCGACGGTCGGCTCGCGGCCGGTCGTTTGAATCATGTCGCGGGTGATTTGCCGTATTTTGCCCATCGTGTCGATCATGTGAACCGGCAAGCGAATCGTGCGGCTCTGATCGGCGATGGCCCGGGTGATCGCTTGGCGAATCCACCACGTCGCATAGGTCGAAAACTTATAGCCGCGGGCATGTTCGAACTTATCCACCGCACGCATCAGGCCCGTATTCCCCTCTTGAATCAAATCGAGGAAGCTCAAGCCGCGATTGCGATATTTCTTCGCGATCGAGACGACCAGCCGCAAATTGCCAGCCGACAGCACGCGTTTCGCCTGGTCGTAATACTTTTGCAATTCAACCGTGCGCCGGCTGCGGCGTTCGAGTACCGAGGGGCTGTCGAGGGTGATCTTCATCAAGTGACGGAGTTCTTTTCGCAGATCGTCGAGCGTGCCCAACGGACCGTCTTCGCCCGAAGCAAGCTGGGTGCGGATGACGACCATGCGGCGGGAGATTTCCGCCAGCTTCTCCAACAGCGGCTGCAAGCGGCCGATGCGCAGGTTCAATTCCTCCACTAATCGCACGGCCTTGTCGCGCCGTCGGACTAGGCGTCGCCAAGCGGAGCGGCGTTCCGATTTCGGCGTGCTGCGGCTGATGACGATGCGAAAATCTTTGCGATTGCTGCGGAGCAAGTGAACCAGCGTATTGAGATTCGGCCCAATTCGCTGGAGGATTTTCTTTTTCATCGAAGTGTTCGTCACCGAAACTTCGATTGTGCGGTCGAGCCGCAATTGCCCGTCGCGAACTTTTTCGAGCAGTGCCACGGCCCCTTGCAGCACGTAGTCGCTGGCGAGCATGCTGTGGCGAAAGCGGCGACGGGTCGATTCGATGGCCTTGGCCGAGGCAATTTCCTGTTGACGGTTGAGCAGCGGGATTTCTCCCATCTGCATCAAATACATTCGTACCGGATCGTCGATTTGACCGTCGGCACCCGAATTTTCGTCGAGTAGCTCGCGCGAGTCGGCGTCGTCAATCTCGTGGTCATCAAACTCACGGTTCTCGTCGCCAGGTTGGCCCATCCGATCGGCCAGCAGGTCGGCGGCGCCAAATCGGGGCGTCGTGCCGCTCTTGCCACCCGCGTGACCGTTCATTTTGAACCGGGGGTTGCTACGGAATTGGGGCGAGACAGCGCGCCGCGAGGGTTTGCGTCCAAGAGGTTTTCGGGGCTTCGACAAAGGTTGCTCCTTCGCAGTGGTTGAATCAGGTGATAAGTCGTCGTGATGAATTGCCGAGGTTTTGGCGGTTGTGGAACGATTGAAAAGCATCCCCGATGCCAGTAGCGCAGCCGGATTCTCAACGTGCAGCGCAACTCGATGAGCGGCCGAGCCTTGCGCTGAATAAGTCGCTCCTGGGCGACGACGAGCGTGTGTGCTGCCTGTTGACTTTTGGCCGCATGGATGCAGCCGACTGTTGCCTCTGGACAGCAAAGATGCGTTCTCTATTCCTTGTTCCGCCCCAGGATTCGATACGCGAGTACCCTCGGGTAGGGTTCGGCGAATTGTTGCTTTTTTTCCCGCGGCGTGGCCCTTTAGAATCATTCGAGTGCCAACATCGCGAGTCAAGCAATAAATCGGCGCGTCATTCGGTGAGTTTTTGACGCGACGAGCCTTGATGCGCTGTGCGGACATGCGTGCATCCTTTCGTGAAAAGGGTAATCGCGACGATAAAGAGCGACGATGCAATCCTGTTTGGGTGCTGACAGCTAGGTCTTGGCAATCAGCTTGCCGGAAAGCACGTTGCTATTCAGCGGTCAATATATGGTTGACTGTCTGTCCCTGTGAAAAGTCAAAAAAGGCGGGAACTCGGTTTTTAGGCCGAGTCCCGCCCCGTGGTTTGCCGAGATGTAAAAAGGGCTATCGTGTGAGGCAGTGTCAATTGGCTGTATGGCCTTCGACTCCCGGAGCAAACCGTACTTCGTAACCCAGTCCGTCGATGAAATTCTTGGCCGTCAAATATTCATTTACCGGTATCGCGTCGATCCGTGATTTCAATTGATCTCGCATCTGGTCAGTGATGATCTCCACGCTGCTATCCAGCCGTGCCGATGCCGGCATTCTGCGCATCGCGAACGGCGAACAACTGTTCGAGCAGCCGCCGGGCCGACGCCAATTGCGATCTCTTTAAGCCGGCCGGCCAGTTGATCTTGCCGATAAAGGGTTCAAGCTGATAGCTGTTGAGTCGCTGGGGCACCAGCAACTTGGCCTTCTGCTCCGCCTGGCCGAGCGAAGTGGGCACCTGACGCCGACTCGCGCGGTAAACTTCGTTCGTGCGACGCATGTGGAAATATGTTTCAACCCACGGATCGCGGTTTACGGTGTTCTTTTTCACCGCGACTTGATTATTGATGTTTGCCAGCGAATTCAGAAAAGCATTGTCCCCGTTGGTACGCACCAAGTCGGCAGTGCCTTGCAGGAAATTCCCTTCGACGGTCCCGCCGCCAAAGCCCCAACCAGGAAAAAATCCACTGCCGTAGTAGCCGCTTACCGCGACAGTCGGCGCTACGCCCGCGGCATCATCATCTACGAGTTGAGCACGCGAAGTCGCGGCGGTGCAAAACACCGCGAAGACGGCAATCGTGAAAATGGTTTTCATGGCACTACCGTTTTCGAACTGCTGACCAAAATTCGGTTAGCTTGATGAACGGTTGCTGTCGGACCCGCCGACAACGGCAGTTGCGGAAATGCAACGGTTGTGCCAAGAAACCATCGCCAGGAATTGTCAATCGCGGCAAGTACAAGTCGGATTTGAACTTAGAGCCGTTTCAATTGGATTCGTAATGCTCAATGGCAGTAAGAATTCGCCGTGTAGAATGACCAAATCGAGACGAATATCTCATTTTGAGATACAAAACTGGAGATGCGCTTAGGCGGCAGGTTTTGCCTAATCGCGCGATGTAGAACGTAAAGCAAGAAATTTTGTAGTCACGCCATTTGTTTGGACGAAAATCGTTGACTTACCCCCCTTGCTTTTGATAGGAATTGAATAGGCACTGCGAGTCGAGCGGGGCCTGAAGTCACTATCGTAAAACTTGCTTTGGGTTTCGCTCGGCTCGCGAAACCAAGAGGTCTTCTCAACAACGGAGGGACATCGATGTCAGTTCCACCGGGCTTGCAAGCTTGAGGGGTGTCCGCTGGTGACAACCCCTCGACCATCCGTAAATAGTTCATTTTCGCTCGTTTCTAAGCCGACAGGTACGGCAGCCCGCCAAGTCTGATACTTGACGGGCTTTTTTGTTTTTCTGCACAATTTCGAGGGCATCCAAATCGCAACTGGAGCAGTCGATTCACTTCGCCAAATACCACGTTTTCGGTTCAGCCAGGAATGAAAATCCCGACCGATTAACCAATGCGGATTGGCTCCAAACGCTTACGCACAATCCTGATCTGCGCCCTCTGATCGCGGCCAAGACAAAAAGCAGCCTTGGCAAAATGATTTTGTGGTTTAGATAAAGTTTTCTGTTTAGGCCGTCGATAACGAACGTCAGCGACGATCAGGTCTTCGCGCGATAGCCGTTGGATGGCTCCGGCTCGCAGGCGAGGACGCTAGCGAGTGAATTTTGACGTTATCCTTTACTCCGTAATGGGTTACGCAGATTTGAAGCGTCCTTGCTAACGAATATTCGTCGTAAGTTCTTTGGCAATCTGAAGTTATTCGTTTCGAATCGAGCAAGATAGCTCGATCGCACCGAGAGGATTTTAACGGGTTAGGCCCTGCGGTAGACCGGCTCGCGGCGTCCACGTCAGTTGACACTAGTGCTTATGCCACCTACACTTGGAGCGAGACTGGACGCACGGGCAGTGCAGAATTTGCTGCCGCGATTTCGGTCGGTTCCCAGTGAGGAGACCCGTCGCCGTGACCAAGAAAGAAATCGTCAAGACGATCTCGGATGAAATCGGTTTGACGCAATTACGGACGAAGGAAATCGTGCAGAAAACGTTCGACGCTATTGTCGAAGCCCTGGTGGCAGAGCGTCGCATCGAACTACGCAATTTCGGCGTGTTTGAGGTAAAACAGCGGGCGGCGCGCAAGGCCCGAAATCCTCGTACTGGTGAGAAAGTCCTTGTACCAGAAAAGTTTGTGGTAACTTTCAAACCTGGCAAAGAAATGGAAGAAAAAGTCCACCAGCTAGAACGCGAGGCCGCCGAACGTGCCGCCCAGCGAGCAACACTCGATGGTTCAGTGCCATCGATCATCCCAATTGCTGGCAGCACACCCAGCTTTGGAACCGCTTCAGGAACCGGATAGCAGTGCTTGCGATTAGTCATTGGTAAGGAACTTGGTTGCCTGTCGGCAGATTGCTCTCGGCGCAGCTGTCACAAATCAGTAACCTTGCAAGCTGTAACCGCTGCCCCAGACTCATCTTTCGGCCGCGGAACTCGCTTCGACGAATCGCTTCAAAAGAGAGAGATCGAACAATTTCGTTGGTTGACCGATCGCCGTTCGGCGTGATTTCAACCCGACAAAACTGCGTCTGCCAGCGCTGCATCAAAGTGGCGTGATGGCAATTCAGGGAGGAATGGTACGATGCGTAGGATCATTCTAGGAGTCGTGGCCGGGCTGATGTTGAGCACCACCACAGGCTGCCTCATCCCAATGTACAGCGCCGATCCTTCGCGTCGGGCGCAACAACTGCTCTATACTTCTGAGAACTTGCGTCACGTTCTCGACGAATGGGAACGCATCTGGTTCCTCGATCAGCCATCGCACATGAATCCCTACCGCACCCATGGCGGCATCCTGTAAGCGCTGCCGAAGTGTCCGCTCGTGTGGCGTTTCGTGGTGCAGCACTACGTCACTCAGTGTCGTGCGATTTTGATCTGCCATCGCGACTCACTCGGCCTACGCTGGCTTCCTGAATTCATATTCGGCGCGAGCCCGCGATTCGCTCTTCTGCCAATTCGTCTTGGCACAGTGCAACCCGTTTGTTAGGCTTTGCCCCGCTCGATAGTTGCCCGGTTTGAGCTGCGAACGGTATCGCGGTTCGATCCCCAGATGGCGCGAATCCCATTGGCCGACACGGAAGGAGGCCCACGATGGCTACCCAACTCAAACTCGCCTCAAGCGTACACATCCGCTGGATGATCCGCCGCGACATGGCGGACGTGCTGGCGATCGAATCCGACAGCTTTGAATTTCCTTGGTGCGAAGACGATTTTCTGCGATGTCTACGTCAGCGAAACTGCATCGGCATGGTCGCCGAGCAAGACGATCGCGTGGTCGGGTTCATGATCTACGAGCTGCATAAATCGCGGCTGCACATCTTGAATTTTGCAGTTGGCGCTCGCGATCGCCGCTCTGGCGTGGCGACCGAAATGGTAAATAAACTCATCGGCAAGTTGTCGGCGCAGCGGCGTAATCGCATTCTGCTCGAAATTCGGGAGACCAACCTTGCCGCGCAGTTGTTTTTCCGCTCGGCTGGATTCAAGGCGGTTAGCGTCCTGCGCGGGTTCTACGAAGACACTCCCGAAGATGCGTATTTGATGCAATATCGCTACCGCGGCATTGAGTCGGCGGAGCTGCTGGACGAGTCCCTCACACGCCTCGCAGGCTAAATCCATCGCCGCACCAAAGGCAGCGGCACAAGGCGGGTCAACCTGGCGATGATGCTCAACTCGCCCAGGCTGCTCAAATGAGATGGCGACGACTCAACGGACACCAACACCTCCCCCCACACCTCTTGGAAGGAAAACAGTTCATCAACGGTATCATGCAGGACGCCGCCTGACATATTCTTAAAAAGCACCTATTGACAATAACTTCTGACCGCTTGGTAAAATGGCATTTCAGAAAGTGCAAACCAAGACGAAGGAGTCTTTGAATGAAGTATCTCATCGTGGGAGGCGGATCGATGGGCAAGCGCCGCATCCGCTGTCTTTTAGCCAACGGCGTCTCAACCGAAGACCTATATCTCATCGATACCCGGGACGATCGCCGCAACGAGGTTCGCGAGAAGTATGGAGTGAATGGCGCAGAACAATTGGACGCGGGCATGCGATGGGGTCCGGATGCCGTCGTGATTTCTGTGCCTGGCGCGTTGCACAAAACCGTATTGACTGCCGCCATCGATGCCGGCAAGCATGCCTTTTGCGAGGTTCCACTCTGCACCAGCTTGGACGGGATCGATGAACTCATTCGATTGGCCGCCCGCAAAAACCTTCAGATTTGTCCAGGAGTGCAGTCGCCCCTGCACCCGATTTGGAACAAAGTCAAGGCATGGATCAGCGATCCAGCGTTTGGTAAGCCACTGATTTTCCACCAGATGTTTGGCCAATACCTGCCCGATTGGCATCCCTATGAGGACTACCGACGTTTTTATGCCAGCGACCAAGCTATGGGTGGCGGCAATTTGGATGTCATCGCCCAAGAGCTTTCCGCGCTGTATTGGCTAATGTCAGGGCGGGCGCGGGAGCTATTCTGCCGTAGCAAATTGCTCAGCTCGCTCGAGGTGAAGGGATTCGACTGCCAGCAGATTTTGGCGTGGACCGACGACGGCATGGCGATGACACTGCAATTTGATTTGATCCAGCGCAAGGGGACTAAGGTTGCGCGAGTCATCAGCGAGCAGGGAACTGTAGAATACACGACCCAATACGCCAAGCGCTATTTGGCGGGGTTCAGCGATTGGGAAATCTTCGAAACGCCAAAAGACTATCAATACGAACAATGCTACATCGATGAAATCAAGTTGTTCATCGACGCGATTCACGGTCGATCCGCCTGGCACAATCCAGTTCATACGGCAGTCGACGTGGTGCGATTTCTCGCCGCAATTGCGGAAAGTCACGTAAAGAACGCAACAGTTAAGTTTTAGGTTATGCAATCGATCGAACTCGAGTTGGTCAAAATTCCGGCCGGCGAACTCACGATGGGCGTTCCCGCTTGTCCGCTGGAGAATAAGCTGGCTAATCCCTGGTCAAACGGAACGGTCGTTCGCGTCGCATCGTTTTGGATCGGAAAATACCTGGTGACCAACGCGGAATTCCGTGCGTATTTGGTCGACTCTGGCGCTGCTCGGCCAAGCCACATCGATCGTGCCGACTTCGATGCCGACCGGCAGCCAGTAGTCGGCATTAGTTGGGAGGATGCTGTTGCATACTGTCAATGGCTGAGCGATCGCTTGGGACGGCGCTATCGCTTGCCGCGGGACTCCGAGTGGGAATACGCGGCACGCGGCGGCAGCCAGGGAACTTGTTTCCCGTGGGGAAACGACTTATCGCTGGAACACGCTTGGTTCAATCAGCAGGCAGCGACGAAGCCGGTGGGTTCTTTTTCGCCCAATGGATACGGCCTCTACGACGTCATCGGCAACGCCTGGGAATGGTGCGAAGAGCGATTCAATGACGTGGCGACGCTATCGAAAGCGAAGAACGTTCCTACCGGCAAACCGCCGGAACTGAACCGTATCCTTCGTGGCGGGTCATTCTTGACTTCAGATCGGCTGAATCTCTACATCGCTTATCGCCATGATGATCCACCCGATTTGCGCCACCATTGCATCGGCTTCCGTGTTGCGGCAGATGACTAGTTTTACTGACCGAAGCCGCATTTAGCATGAGCATTCGGTGAAGCCTTCTTTCAAGCCGCCGAGAGCCTGGACGTCAACAGTGCCGAACTCGACAAACTACTCAGGGCTAGCGGCAACAATCCCAAGTTGGATAGTTCGAGAACGGTTTTGTTAATTTTCTGAGAGGAACCGACGCAACTCCAATGGCGATGGTCCGCCCGTCGACAAAGGGTGCAGTCGTGAAACCTACTTTCTTGACTGCAATCATAACTGTGCGATTCTTATTCGCGGAGGGCAAGTGCGAGTGAGGGATCGTTCATGTTTCTCAGGCGCTTCGAGCGGCAGAAAAATGAAAATCCACATTCCTCTTGGACGCTCGTTGAATCCTATCGCACCACGAAAGGATCGCGGCAGCGTGTCGTGGCGTACCTTGCCGAATTGAGAATTGACCGATGGCGAACAAGACGGCTGGACGAAGCTCGGTTCATATGCGGACGGCGAGGCCAAGAGCCAACGGCCGCAACTCACGCTGTTCGATCCGCCTCGTCGCAATCAGTCACTCGACGATAAACCTGTTCTGGTCAAGCTCAGCAGTATTCGCCGGCACGAAGCGGAAAATCACGTAGCGATGCGAGACGGAGTCCGACCGAGCACAAACAGTGCTATTCCAGTGTCTCGGCCTCACGCTCCCGCGCCGGCTTCGCCGGCTCGACAATCTCCAAATGTAGTGAAATCAACACCCCTAAACTACACCTAGGTCCTTTCGCGAACGTCGCAACTCTCTCACTTGGGTTAGCACGGAGGCCCAGCGATGGCGAAGCATTTTACGTTTGGTGAGCGAGAATCCCGAACTGCTTTCGCATGGAAGGGCGACCCAAGGCCGTGGCCGCAAAACGCCGCTACGGAGAGTAAGAGGGGGACACCGTGGTCAGTCCCGGCCGGCGCAGCGGCTTGGTCACGATGGTCGAACGTCCATCTCAATCCTTGCAGGTTCGCAAGACGGAGTACCTGAAGTCGATTCCGGCGCTACGGGTTGCTTTCCGCGGCCTTCGCGGCCTGCCGAAGGGTTTGCGGCGTGCGATGACGCTCGACAACGGCAAGGAACTCACGAAGCATGGACGGATGATCGAGCAGTTGGGTTTGGACGTTTATTTCGCCCAGTCCTTCGCCATCTAGCAGCGCGGCCTAAAACACCCACGGACTACTGCGGCAGTTCATTCGAAAAGCACCAATTTCGCACGGATCAGTCATCGCCAGTTGGCCTGTGCCGAAAAAGTACTCAACGAACGCCCCAGGAAAAGCCTCGGTTACCAAACTCCAAGCGAAATACTCCCCAAGAAACTTGTTGCATTTGGAGTTTGATAACGCCACATGCTCAAGTGAGCGCCAATTTGCGGCGCCTACTACAATTTACATCGCGAAGCTCGCCGGCAGACGATCAAACCGACAATGCCGGCACCGATAAGGGCGATCGCGCTGGGTTCTGGCACAAAGAACCCGCGAATCTCACCACCCGGAAATGTCGTGGTGTGGATGTTGAGATACGCTTTCCCTGCCGAAACTTGACTGAAGAATGCGGTTTCGGCCGTTCCCGGCGTTCCCCCGTTGTTTGCGATGTACGATGGGTTCCATGACGAGGCGAGAGTGAGATCAAAAGTATTGTCGAAGAATCCACTGTTAACACCGAGTGGAAATCCGGCGAACGACGGCACCTGAGTAGCAACCCCGGCCAGCGGGTTCGCTGGCGGAGCCGGAATCGGCGAGTGGATATGAGCGGCTGTGGTTGTTCCAGTCAATCCAAAAAAAAGCGCTTGGACATGCATTGTATGCGCGACATTGTCGTATTGGACCAGCGCCGTTCCAGTGCCCGGCGATGCATTTGGCGGAAACTCATTCAAGCCCTTAAGATCGGCGTAGTAGTTGATCAGCGCTGCGTTGGAAACGGCTGCCACGCTCAACATCCCGAACGTCAGCGCCACCAAGCGAAATCGACGAATCATGGTAGAAACTTCTTTGGAGAAAAATCTCGGCATTTGAAACTCAAAACAAGCCTTCCCAGGAAAAGGAGGTAACGCCCGAAAACAGCGTCTCATTCGTCAGTCGGTACTCCCCCTGCTGGAAACATTCTCCACCCAGATTGCCGAAAATGCAAGGATTAAATTAGGCGAAATGGGAAGTTTTTTCAGCTATTTCCGGGCGATTTCTGCCGAGCGATGAGCTTTGGAGTTTGTAAACACGGGGATATTGCTGCCGCTGCAGCAAAAAGTTGGCTCTTTTGAATCCGGGCTGGCGAACCGATACGAAATCTTGCCAGACAGGAAATGGTAGCTCTCCTTCTCTCTATTAGGAGACTGTCGCAAGGATGCGGCGTTCCAGCGACGAGCCGAAGCGATTGTTGGCGAGCTTGCCAATCCACATTGAACGGCCCAGGATTTGACGGAGCTGACGCTGCTGATGCTGAAGTCGCTCTTGGAGCGAATGCTCAATACGGAATTGGTTGCCCATTTGGCGCATAAGGCGTTGCCGCGGTCGGCCAGGCCTTTCCAACCACCCTCGACTCGACGAAAATTCAGGTCGCACATTTCCGGCTTATCGATCCGAGGCAATCAAACGGCTGGAATTCAACGCCACCGAGATCGGCCATCGAATCAGGGCGTCACAATCGCCCCATATGTCTCCGGCCTTCGATCTCGATAAAACTGCCAGACGTTGCGCACTTCACGAATCAAATCGAAATCGAGATCGGCCACCACGATTTCGTCCTTATCGCGGCCGGCTTCCGCGACAATTTGCCCGCGGGGATTACAGAAGTAGCTCTGGCCGTAAAATTCGCCAATCCGCCAGGGTTCTTCCCAGCCGGGGCGGTTGATCGCGCCCACCCAGTAGCCGTTGGCGGCGGCGTGGGCGGGTTGTTCGAGTTTCCAGAGATATTCAGAGAGGCCCGCCACGGTGGCCGACGGGTTAAAGACGATCTCCGCGCCATGGAGGCCCAGGCAGCGGGCACCTTCGGGAAAATGCCTGTCGTAGCAGATGTATACTGCTACTTTGCCGATCCGCGTGTCGAACACCGGATAGCCGAGATTGCCGGGGCGGAAGTAGAACTTTTCCCAAAACCCAGGATTCACCTGCGGAAGATGCACTTTGCGGAACTTGCCGAGATATGTGCCGTCGGCATCGATGACCGAGGCCGTATTGTAATAGACGCCCGACATCTCCTCCTCGTAGATCGGCACAACGAGCACGAGGCCGTGCCGCTTCGCCAGCTCGCACATCAGCTTGGTCGTCGGCCCGTCGGGAATTCGTTCCGTCAAGTCGTACCATTTGGTCTGCTGCTCGGCGCAGAAGTATGGCCCGTAGAACAGTTCTTGTAGGCAAACAACTTGCGCTCCGCGGTCGGCGGCTGTGGCGATCATCGCCACGTGTTTATCAATCATTGACCGCTTAATTTTCGCCGGCGGGCTAGTGCCTGGCTCACTGAGCGTGGCCTGAATGAGCCCGCCGCGGACGATGCGTGTCATTGAGATCCTCCTCGATTTTGCAACATTAAATTGCCGCTGATTCACGTTCGAGGGCGATCCCGGGACCATCAGCGAGTCCCCTCAAGCCAATAACGTCTATCGGCAGTTTTCTGCTACCTCGACCGCCTCCCAAATCGGATTCTCCATCCCATTGCCAAACGCCGCGGCTGGATGCTCGAGGGCCACAACGGCGGGCAAAACGAGGTTCGAGCCTGCATGGTGCTCGTCCCCGAGCGGCACAACGCCATCGGGTCGTGCTTTGAACCTAATATAGCCGGCGTGGAACATCACGCCAAACCGTCGTGCCCTTGGAAAATGCCCCATACGGCACCTGGGCGGATGGCGGTTCCTCGATGCTGGATGTTTGATGTCACAAACATCGAACATCCAGCATCGAGCATTTTTACAGGTATGGGCAAAACGTCCCGTTCTGTCGAGTCACTCCTTGGCCCTGTCGTCTCGGCATTCGCCCTCGGCCGCACTCCCGACCATACTGGCAGCCGGGTACAATAGGATTAAAGCGAATAGGATTCTCATCCACTCGGCCGCCATGCACTTCGAACAACTTGGACCGTACAAAATCGGCAAACGCATCGGCCGCGGAGGCATGGGAGCCGTGTTTGAAGGCGTGAATTCCGAGACTGGCGAGACGGCGGCGATCAAGGTTCTAAACCCTCATTTGGCCGACGATCATGCTTTCCGCGAGCGGTTCGAGATTGAAATCGAGACGCTCAAGAAGCTGCGTCATCCGAACATCGTTCGCATGTACGGTTTCGGCGAGCAAGAGGGCTATCTCTATTACGCGATGGAGTTGGTCAAGGGCCGCAGCGTCGAAGAAGAAATTCAAGGCGGCAAGAAATATACTTGGCAGGAAGTCGTGCGCCACGGCATTCATCTGCTGAAGGCATTGCGCCATGCCCACGACAACGGCGTGGTGCATCGCGACATCAAGCCGGCAAATATCTTGATCGCCGCGGACGGCGAAGTGAAATTGACCGATTTCGGCATTGCAAGGCTGTTCGGCAACACGCGGCTGACGATGGAAGGGGGCTTGGTGGGGACGGCGGAATTCATGTCCCCCGAACAGGCCGGCGGCGACCGCGTGACGCCGCAAAGCGATCTGTACAGCCTCGGCGGCGTGATGTTCACGATGCTCGCTGGGCGGCCGCCGTTTCGCACCAGTTCGCTCGGCGAGATGCTTCATAAGCAACGTTTTGAAGAGCCGCCTCCGCTGTCGCGATTTGCTCCCCATGTGCCGGTCGAATTGCAAGAATTCATCGCCGGCTTGCTCGCCAAGGATCCGAAACTGCGCGGCGCCAATGCGTTGGTTTTGAGCCGCCAGCTCGCGGCCATGGAACACGGATTGTCGATCGTCAGTAGTCGGCCGATCCCGGAGGAAATACCGCCGCCGGAAAATGTCTCAGAGTCAAATCGCACGATCAGCGAGCGTCCTGCCGCAAGAGATCTACCGGCGCAAACGCGCCTGGCATCGACGAATGTCGTCGTTGGGCCGATCGATCCAACGAGCCCGACCATGGACGCACCGACGCCCTCTGTCGTTCCCGTGGCCCCACGCGGCCCTGCAACGCCAGTTTCGCCGCGCGCGCCGTCGGTCGCGCCGAGTGCGGCGGCGACGCGAAAAACCGGCTTGGCTGCCCAGCGAGACGATGGCGAACTGCAATGGCAAGAACCGGCCCGAGCCACGGTGGCCGAAAGTCGCTTTGTCACGGTGGAGGAAGACGAACAACGTCGCGCGGCATTGGAGCGTGAAACTTCGCATGTGCCGGCCATCCTTCAAATCGCGCTGCTCGCGATCAGCCTCGCGGGCCTCGCGGCGCTCGGTTGGTATTTCATGCGCCCGCCAACGGCAGCATCGTTGTTCCAGCAAATCGAAGCGGCGGCCGAGAGCGACAACGCTGATGCGCTGCTGGGCGTGGCGGATCAGGTGCAGGTTTTTCTATCGCGATTTCCCCGCGACGAACGTGCGGCGACAGTTCGGCGATACGAGGATGAAATTGATCTACTGCGAATGGAGCAGCGGTTTCGCCTGAGGCTGCGATTTCTCGGAAGCGCCGCCGAATTGACGCCGGTTGAACGCGATTTTTTGGAAGCGACGAATTTAGAGACAACCGAACCAGAGCGAGCGGCCGAAAAACTCGCGGCCATTATCGAATTGTTCGGGGGCTCAGACGAGCCGGCGACGACCACGCAAGTGATTGAAATGGCGCGCCGGCAGTTGAAGCAGTTGCGCGCAAATCTCGATCGGACGTTGCCGCAATACCGCCAACTCGTCGAGGAGCAATTGCGGCGAGCGGAACAATTGCGTGCCACGGAGCCCAAAAAGGCAATGGCCGCCTGGCAGAGCATCATCAAACTCTACGGCGATAAGCCGTGGGCGGCCGACCAAGTGGCGAAGGCCAAGGCCGCACTTGGCGAATAAAGCTTACGTGAGCGAGAAGACATCATGGACCAATACGATCGGTCGTCACCAAGCAGTTTTCCGGCGACGCGGCTTCGTCGCCTGCGCCATCATCCACTCGTGCGCGAACTGGTGCGCGAGGTTCGAGTCTCGCCGGCAAACTTGGTGTTGCCGCTGTTTGTGCGCGCGGGGAAGAACATCAAGCAAGCCATCGGATCGATGCCGGGGCATTTTCAGTGGTCGCCCGATCGGTTGGCCGACGAAATTCGCTCGCTGGCCGATCTCGGCTTAGGGGGCGTATTGCTCTTCGGCATTCCGGCAGAGAAAGACGCCACGGGAACCGATTCCTATCGCGACGACGGCATTGTGCAGCAGGCAATTCGAACCGTTAAATCGGCCGCTCCCAGCCTGCTCACCATGACCGATGTGTGTTTTTGCGAGTACACCGATCACGGCCACTGCGGCGTATTGAATGAAAAAACGGGTCGGTTGGATGTCGATAACGATGCGACGCTCGAATTGCTCGCCAAGCAAGCGGCCAGCCATGCCAGGGCCGGCGCTGATCTTGTCGCCCCCAGCGGCATGATGGACGGGATGGTCGGCGCCATCCGGCGTGGACTCGACGCGGCCGGATTCGTTCACGTGCCAATCATGAGCTATGCCGCCAAGTTCGCCAGCGCATTTTATGGTCCATTCCGCGATGCCGCCGAAAGTGCGCCGGCGTTCGGCGACCGCCGAGGTTATCAAATGGATCCTGCCGCGGGTATCGGGCAAGCGCTGCGCGAAATCGAGCTTGACCTGGCCGAAGGCGCGGATCTTGTCATGGTCAAGCCGGCGCTGGCCTATCTTGACGTGATTCATGCCGCGCGCGAGCGGTTCCCCGGCGTGCCGCTCGCCGCGTACAATGTGTCCGGCGAATTCAGCATGGCGAAAGCCGCGGCAGCCAACGGCTGGCTCGATGAAAAGGCTGTGGCCCTGGAAATGCTGACGGCGATTCGACGCGCAGGAGCGTCGATGATCATTTCTTACTGGGCGCGGGAAGCTGCCGAGTGGACTCGATGAACGTGCAGATTGCAAAACGCAAGATGCAAAACGCAAATTCCGTGAGTGTCTCCGGTTCGCTACCTCGCATTTTTCAGTGGGCATTCTTCCATGGACACTCGTATTGATGTCTCGCGAAAAAAGTAGGCTGGCATTCGTTCGCGCTCAAAGCCTGATGCCCGGCGGCGTGAACAGTCCGGCTCGCGCCTTTGGCGGCGTCGGCGGCATACCGATTTTTTTTAGCCACGGTCAGGGGGCGTATCTCTATGACCTCGACGGCAATCGCTACATCGACTACGTCGGTTCTTGGGGACCGCAAATCCTCGGTCATGCCCACCCACAAGTCAACGAGGCATTGCATGCGGCCGTCGAGCGCGGAACGAGTTTCGGCGCTCCGACGGAAGCCGAAAGCGAGCTGTGCCAGCTCATTGTCGACGCCGTGCCGAGCATCGAAAAGGTGCGGCTGGTGAATTCCGGCACGGAAGCCACCATGAGCGCTATTCGCCTGGCCCGCGGCTTCACCGGGCGCGATGTCATAATCAAGTTCGCCGGCAATTATCATGGGCACGTCGATAGTTTACTCGTTGCCGCCGGCAGCTCTGCGGCGACGCTCGGTGTGCCGAATTCGCCGGGAATAACCGCCGGAACGACAAAGGATACGCTCGTCCTGCAATATAACGATGTGGCGGGATTGGCCGCCGCATTCGAGCAACATGGCCCACAAATTGCCGGCGCGATCTTTGAGCCGGTCGTCGGCAATATGGGCGTCGTCGTGCCGACGCGCGAATTTTTGCAATCGCTACGTCAACTGACGCGAAAGCATGGGGCGCTCTTGATTTGCGATGAAGTGATGACGGGCTTTCGTGTTGCGTATGGCGGCGCCCAGTCGCTGCTGGGATTCGCGCCCGACGTTACGACGCTTGGAAAAATCGTGGGTGGCGGACTGCCGGTCGGCGCTTACGGCGGCCGGGCCGACATCATGGATCATATTTTGCCGGCGGGAAAAGTCTTTCAAGCCGGCACGCTCAGCGGCAACCCGCTCGCCACGTCGGCAGGAATCGCGACGCTGAAATTGCTGCGCGACAGCAATCCATACCCGCGGCTGGAAGCGCTTTCCGCGCAATTGGCAACGGGGCTAAGCGAAGCTGCCCGCGCCGCTGGAATTGGGCACACCCTCGCCCGGATGGGAAGCATGATGACGCTATTTTTCAGCGCCGATCCAGTGATCGATTGGCCCACCGCCAGCCGGTGCGACACGAAGCATTTTTCGCGATACTTTTGGAACCTCATCGACCGCGGCATCTACTTTCCATGCAGCCAGTTTGAGGCGCTCTTTGTCTCCGCGGCCCATCGCGAGACCGACATAGCGGCCACAGTCGAAGCCGCGCAAGCAGCGCTTGCGGGCAATATCGCTTAAAAAGTCGAAAGGTGAAGTTGCCTGCCGGTCGTTCATCACTTGATCGGCAAGATTTTTTCCGTTCGAACTTACGAACTTGAAAGCTCGCTGCTCGTGCCTTGTTACGTAGTAATGAGATAGACTTATGGTTGAAGTTCTCGCCGATTCAACTTTTCTCATTTCTTCCCGATGGATTAATCGAGGTGCAGCAATGGTAGTCCGTTCATCACCGCCGGAGGTTCCGCTGGAACTGGCAGGTAAATGGATCGCCTGGGACCGCGGGCAAACCCAAATCGTCGGCTGGGGCGAATCTTTCGACGCCGCCAAGCATGCCGCGGCCGAAGCCGGTTGGAGAGAAGTGATGATCGCCAAGTTCGAACCGCGCTCGAATTGGCTGCGTGGCCAGCACATCGTCGGGATGGTTGCGGTCTTCATCTCGCAGGCCGCGGATTGTTTCGGGTCGATCAGCGATTGGGTTTGATCTGAGCCGACCTTCGCCGATTGAAAAATCACTGTCTCGCCAGGGGCAATTCCCCGGTGGAAAATCGAGATTGGATTGACGGATGCAGCGGCATCGGCCGATGGCCGACCAATCCATCGACCGCCCTCAAAATCTTCCAACACAGGTGTGGATCGCGAGCAAATAGCGCAACCGTTGATACGCATCCTCTGGACCTCTTGTCGCGGAGTCGTAGATCTGCCTGCGCCCAGCCGCAATCAGCAGCCACAAAGACGGATTTGAAGGAGTTGCTTCAATTCATCGCTGCACGGCCAAATCTTGAATACGTCGATTCAGGCGGCAAAAATGGGCTACGGACAAATTGCGGCGCCTAGATTATGGGCGGCCGCCATTGATTGGAATGATCTGGCCGGTGATGAAGCTGGCGGCGGGAGTCGCCAGGAACCGGGCCGCTAGCGCGATGTCTTCCGGCGTGCCCCAGCGCCGGAGCAGCGATTCGCTCTCGGCGCGGTCTTGCCATGCGTCGCTGGCCTTCTCACCCCATGCGGTTTTGATCCAACCGGGGGCGATGCAATTCACTCTCACTTCGGGCGCGAGTGATTTGGCCAGGCTGCGAGTGAAGGCCATGACCGCGCCTTTGGTCGTCGCAAACAGTTCGCCGCTGTCGCCGGCCATGCCCGTTTCAGCTTGGTCCCAACCGATGTTAAGAATGACTCCTCTGCCGCGGCGCTTCATCCGCTGACCGATGATCCGAGAAAGCTGCACGGTGGCGCGAACATCGACGGCCCACAGAGCGGCGAGTTTTTGCTCGAAAGGCCATTTGGCGGCATCCCCAGTTAGTGTATCGACGCCGGCGTTGTTGATCCAAATATCGACGTGGCCGCGCCAATTCCATGCGGCGTCGGCGAACCGTTCGACGGTAGCCGAGTCGGCAAGATCGGCGGCCAGAACGTGCGAATCGCGATGGAAGTTGCGGACATCGGAAGCGGTGGCTTCGGCGCCGTCGCGATTCGTTGCTGTGTGGATCAAGAGATCAGCGCCGGCCGCCGCAAGTTCGATCGCAATCGCTCGGCCAATGCCGCTGGAAGACCCGGTGACAACGGCAGTTTGGTTGGCGAGATCGGTGGATTTCGAGTCGTGCATCATCATTCCTAATCGATTCCACCACGGAGGTCTGGAGTCGCGGAGTCGGCGGATTTCAAGTTCGAGAATTTGAACGAATCAGGTTTGACGCTCGCATTTTACTTCACCGAATCGCGAAATTCGTTGAATCGGACGTAGTTTAGATGTCGGTAGATGTCGTTGGTGTGCAGGAGTTCTTGGTGGTCGCCAACGGCCAAGAGTCGGCCGTCGTGGAAAAAGAGGATTCGCTGCGCGGCTCGCAGGGTCGCCAAGCGGCGGGCGAGAATCACCAGCGTGCGATTTTGGCCGATTTTCTCCAGCGCATCGGCGACTCGCTCGGCGGTTACTTGGTCGAGGTCGTCGCGCGGTTCTTCGATCACCAGCACGTTCGGGTTTTGCATGACCGTGCGGGCCAACGCCAACCGAATTCCCTGGCCGACCGAGAGGGTCATGCCTTGAGAACCGAGCGGCGTTTCTAATCCTTCGGGCATCGATTGCACAAATTCGTAAGCGTGTACTTGCTTGAGAGCGTCGATAATCCTCGCATCCTGCGACGCGGTCGCTTCGGCGACCGCCCCGACGACGTTTTCTCGCAGACTGCCGCTCGTAAGCAGGTGATTGGAAAGAACAACGGCGGTGTTGTTGCGCGCGGAATGGAGCGTGACGTGCGCCAGATCTTGTTTGTCGAACAGCACTCGCCCGGCGGCCGGATCGCAAAATCGCGTAAGCAGCGCTGCGATGGCGCGGCCGGTGGCATCGTCGGAGCAAAAAATCACCGACTGGCTGCCGTGTGGCAAAGCAAAGCTGACTCCGTCCAGCAGCAAGCGTCCCTCCATATCGGCTAGCGTGACATTCTGGAACGCGATTTGTCGCCAAGCGTGCTCCAAGGGAATCGCATGGGGCAATTGGCCAACGCGTGGCTCGCGATCGAGATACACAAAAATCCGTTCGGCCGCTTCGTCGGCTGACGGCAACATCTCCAGGAGTCGCTCGAAGCGATAAAACGGATAGCCGATCGCACATAGCGCCACTCCCAACAGCACAGCCTCGGGAAGCGAAACGCGCGGTGGTTCGCCCAGCACGTTGTAGCCGGCCAAGAGCACCACAAAGCTGGCGCCCAGCAGCACAAAGATTGTCATCAGCGGCATGACTCTGGCGGCGGTCGCCTCGCGCGCCAGGGCTGCGTCGTCGTGGCGCTGTAGCGCTTCGTCGAACTGGCGACGTTCGGACGGTAGATCCGATGCGAGATTGGCGATGGCGCGATGCTGCTCTAAATGCTCGAGTACGGGCGATAAAAACCGCTCGGCGGCGGCGGCGGTTAGCAGCAGTTCCCGGTCGAGCAAACGGCGGCGGGCTTCATTGAAGATCCACCAAAGCAGTGCGACAAGCAGCGCTGTAGTCAAGGTCAACCAGAAATTTACAGAGAACGCCAGTGCCAGCATGGCGACAAAGAATACGACCCCGTGTGGCACCATGCGCCACCAGGCGACCAAACCGCGGCGGACCGCAGTGACATCGTCAGTGAATAATTCGCGTTCGCTCGTTCGCTGCCCTACGAACAGATCGCTCGAGCCAAGGCGTTGCGATTGATCGTGAATCTGACGGCGCAAGGTGGTCGCAGCGCGCAGCGCGCCTCGATGAACGGACGTTTCCAGCCAAACCAGGGCACATCCCGCTAAAATAATCAGCAGACAGCCCGCGACAACGATGACGAGCAGGCACAAATGGTTGTTCCGCACCGGTGGAAACGATCGATAAACGGCGACATAAGCGGGTCCGATCCACGACTTGCGCAGCCTCCACACCGTTGGCAACAATCCATGATGTTCGTAGATGTCCGAACCTTTATCGTGCAAGGAAGGTTCGACTCCCAACTGACGCAGCGCCGCTCGATCGGCGTTGGGCGCGTTCAGCGTGCCGCCACCAGCGAGCAATTCAAACAAAATGGGAATCAGCAAGACGAGCAGAATCAGAATCGCTGCGGCGATCAGCCCCGAAAGATAAACTGCCAGAGGGAATCCCGCCGCACGACAACCGAATCGGCGGGCTCGATCGAACGACGGATTGGGCATGACGGGGAAATGTCTGGTGGTCCGGTGTCTGGTCGGCTCTTGCCAGGTGTGCGATCGCTCGCCTTCCTTGCTTCCACGAAGGGTGCCCGCGGCTGCATCCACCCATCACCAGGCACGATCCTACCAGGCGCACTGCATATGCATCATGCTAAATCTCGGTCTTCAAACAGCGCCAGAGCGAGGAGCATCGCCACGGTGCTGTATAAGAAACAGTATACCACCGCCAATCCGACGTAGCTCCAAGGGACTCCACGATTCGAGGAAACTCCGGCTTGGATGTCGAAGTTCTCCAGCACCGGCAAGATCGTCGCCAAGAAATGGCCGACAAAGCGAACGATGCCCGTGGGGTCGTCCACTTTCGACTGCACGAGCATCGGCGCTAGATTGCCGAGGGCGTAAATTGAGAAGCTGATGATCAGATTCGGCAGCATCGACAGCCGCGTGGAAATCGCCACGCTAATCGATGTCATCACGATCGTCGTCAAATACGACAGAACCAAACCGGGAATGATTCCTTCCATTTCGTCGAAGCAATCGGTCCAGGCGGCGTCGGGCATCGCGGTCTCACGGGTGTCATAGACGACTTTTCCCGAAACGGTGATGAGGAACAGCGCGCCCAAGAAGATATAAAGCAGCGACACGGACTGCGCTACGCCAAAAAATTTGCCGAGCAAAAACTGAATGCGCCCCAGTGGTTTGGAAAGCACCGTCAACGCCGTGCGGCCTTCGATTTCTTCCGACACCGAGACGCTGGCGGTCCACGCGGCCATCAATACGCCGAGCATAGTAATCAGCGACAGTGCGACCATCTTCAGCATTTTCACGTCTTCGCCCAAGGTGTAATAAGGCATGTAGACGGAAATGATCAGTGCAAAAGCGCCCAGGGCGAGGACGATTTGGTACAGCGGCTGTGAAATGGCTTCTTTCGCCGTTGCGGCGGCAATGGCCATGACTTTCGGCAAGACCAACTGTAGGATCAGATAAAGCACTACAATTCCAAACAGCAGCACGGCAATTTCCGGAACAACGGCGACCTGCGGATATTCTTCGCGGGTCACGCCGCGGACTTGCAGCTTGGCGTCGGTCTCGGCGGGATTGTTCACGTAAAACGTCGCCCTGCGACCCATAAATGGGTTGCTCGACTCCTTGATCTTTTCGTTAGGCCACGTCCACGGCTCATTCGGTTTCAGATCGATCTTCAATTGCAACGCGCCTGGCATGTAAGTGCTGGCGTCACGCAATTGCACCGTCAGGTCTTGGTCCGATTTGATTTCGACCGATCGCATTTCGGCCGGGCGAAAATCGAGCGCAAACTCTTGCTTCTCGATCCCCCGTTCCCCCGCAGGCAGCGCGGGGACATCGAAGGTTGTTTCGAAGTGGTCCGATTGTGGTAAACGTTCGAGCGAACGAAAGAGATCGTCGAGTGGCAAATACCCGACTTTTGCGACCGAGAGCAACACCGAAATCACCGCAAATGCAGCCAGACCGACGGCCAAGCCGAGCACGGGGAGCATAAACCCTTCACGTAGGCTGCTGCGAATGACGGCCGCCGCACCGGGAGCCACCAATCGGACAACTCCATATAGAATGGCCAGCGAGATCAACCCGCAGAGACAACCGGTACCGACGAGCCAAATCGGAGTGAGCCAAGCCGTGATGTTTCCCAGCAAAGGCGTCATGGCAAGCGTATGCATTGAGGGGTTCAGGTTTCGGGGTTCATGAGTAGGGGGCAGGAGTCCAGGGACGATGCTCGAATTCCCACAGTTTCAGTCGTGTTGTGCGAAAGGACTCCGAAGCCGTTTTTCGCTATGCTGAGCCCTGAACTCTGAACCCTTGAAACTCACCCGTCGAGGAAGAAGCAAAGGTTTCGAAGTTTCGGATATAGTCGCCCATGGTTTCGGCAATCTTACCGAGAAAATCGTCGAGTTCCGCAGGCTCCCCTTCGGCAACTAGCCGCACGCGGCCGTCAGACAAGTTTTGCACATATCCGGTGACCGAAAAGCTTGTGGCAATCCGCTGAGCCGTATATCGAAATCCGACGCCTTGAACGCGGCCAGAATAATGCAACGTTCGTCGCACGGTTGCCGAGGTTACCATAATCCCCCAGTATATTCGCCGCAGCGCGGCGTCATCCAGGGGCCGACGGCCGCTGTCGCAGGTATTACGTACCGAGCGGCGGCAAGGTTCGGGGTGTCCCTGCGAGATTCACGGTCATTCGACCGGCAGTGGCAACGAGTCCCTGAAGGCGATCGCGAACTACGATCCATTTCGACTTAGTGGGCCAACTCGCTCAGAGGGCCAACCACGCAAGTGGTGGCCTGGGTCAGCGGGTATTTCTTTAGCACTGTGGCGATTTCGGCCAGCGAGACGGCCTCGACGGCGTCCAGATCGTTGCGGACGCTGCGGTATTCGCGACGCTGAATCCAATTGCCTCCGACCGTGAAGAGTCGGCCACGAGGGCGTTCGCTGGACAGGACCACGCGGGAATTGATTTTGCTCTTGGCCTGATCGAGTTCGGCCTGCGTGATGCCGAAGCTTTCCACGTCTTTGTACACTTTGGCGATGCGGTGCAAATTGTCAGCGGCGAACTCTGGATCGCTGCTCATATATGTCAGAAACATGCCGGCACCGATATAATCGTGATGGTGCAAACTGCAATGCTCGGCATGGCCAGGATCCACGAGTTCCCAATACAGGCGGCTGCCAGAATCGTCTCCCAGCACGGTGGCCAGCAGTTTCGCGGCATAGCGGTCGGCATCAACCGCCGCAGGACCGAGGCTCATCAACATGCCGTATTCTTGAACAGAGGATTCCTTATGCACTAAATGGAAGCCGATATTGGGAGCGGCGGGAAGAACTTCACGCGCGGAATCGATTGCCTCCCAGCGCCCACAAACCTGATCGGCCGTGCGGCAAAGCTCATCGAAATCGATCTTCCCCGCTGCAGCGAGGACGACGTTCTTCGGGCTATAGCGGCGGGCAAAATACTCGCGCATCTGATCGACGCGCAACTGGCCGACGCTATCGGCAGTACCAAGTACGCTTTTTGACAGTGGGTGCTGGCCGAAAAACCAGGCGCGGCATTTCTCATCGGCCCCATACGGCGGCTGGTCCTCGTACATTTTGATTTCTTCGAGAATCACCTTCTTCTCGGTGCAGAAATCGTCCTCGCGCAAAGCCGGTCGCATGATGTCGGCGAGCAACTCAACGGCTGGAGTCTGAAATTCTGGCAGGACGGCGGCGTAATAGACCGTGTTTTCCTCATTGGTGAAGGCATTGTAGTGGGCCCCCATTTCGTCGAACTCACGATTCACGTCGTCGGCGTTGCGCTGGGGTGTGCCTTTGAAGACCATGTGCTCGAGAAAATGGCTAACGCCGGAAACTTCATCGGTTTCATCGCGCGAACCGGTGTTGACGAAAAATCCAAGGGCCGTCGAATAGGCGTCGTCGCTGCATTCAGCGATGATTTGCAGGCCGTTCTTGAGTTCGGCCGTTCGAAATTCGGGCATGGGAGATTCGCGTTGTATCGGGTGCAATCTGTCGTTCAATGTTCCAGCGCGATTCGATCGACGCAGTGGTTCGTCTCCTACGCGGATACGCTCAGTGCCGCTGGGCCGAGGGTGACTACCGTAAAATTCTGGGGCGGATTGGCTCGTAGATATTCGTTAATGGATTCGACCGTCAGTTCATCGACGAGCTTGCCAAGTTCCTCCAGCGTCCGCGGTCGGCCTAGGTGATACCAGTCGCGGGCCACTGCCCCACTACGGGCCGCGCTGGATTCACCTTGCATAATCAGTGAGCTCTTGACGCGCGCTTTGAGTCGCGCAAGTTCCGCGGCTTCGATGCCATTCGCCAGTCGTTGCAGTTCGCCGAGCGTGACATCGAGAGTTTCTTGAGCTCGGTCGGAACTGCTGCCAGCGTAGCAGAGCACGCATGCACGCTCGCGTTGCGTGTGATAACTTGCATAAACCGAATAGCACAGGCCGCGTTTCTCGCGCACTTCGGTGAACAGCCGCGAACTCATGCCGCCGCTCAGAACGCCGACCGCGCCGGATGCGCGAAAATAGTCGGCATGCCGATACGGTACGGTCGGGTAAGCAATTCCAATTTGTGTTTGGTTCGATTCGTGCGGAAAATGCTCCAGTTGCTTGCCAGTCGCTCCTGCGGCCGGTAGTTCGGCAGCGATCGGTTTCCAGTCGGCGAATAGCTCGCCAATCTGATCTCTCAGTGCGGGCCAATTGATTCGGCCGGCCACACCGATGATCGTACCGTTGGGGCGAAAAAAATGTTGATAGTGCGCGCGGACATCGTCGATGGTCATCGACTCGACGGCCGGCTTTTCGCCTTCACTTGGGCGGCCCCAAGGGTCAGGATAGTGGTGCCGCTTGAGCTCCAGCATGACCTTATGGCTCGGGTCGTCGTCGATCGCCGACAATTCCTGCAACACCACCAAGCGGCCAGCGTCCAATTGATCGGCTGGCAGATGGGGTCGGCGGAGCAAGTCGGCAAAAATCTTGATTGCTGCTGGCAGGTTTTTCGACAGCGTTGCCGCACCGAAGCTGGCGTGCGAAATGCCGACCGATTCGCCCCGCTGAACTCCAAGATTCTCCAGATCGGTGATAAACTCGCGGCTGCTGCGGGGTCCGCAGCCGCGGAGCATCATTTCACACGCCAGCGTGGCCAGCCCGCATTTGTCCGTGGAATCGTGAACGGCTCCGGCCGGAACAAGGATCGTCATTGCCGCGGATTCAAGCGATGGCATCGGCTCGGCGACGAGCGAAAGCCCGTTATCAAATTGATGGGAAAGAATCGAGTCCAAAGGGTGAATCTGCTAGGTTCGAGGGGGTGGAGTTTCTGAGGAGAGAGAGATGAATTTGTTCGTATTTTCAAGCCAATCAAGCCCGTTCAAGCGTACAATTCTTGCTCCGCGGCAAGGAGCTACTGCGAGCGGGCTTGCGGGGCAATAGCATGCCAGCGGCAGTTCCCTGGGGATTTTATCGACCCTTGAACCGCCGAATCAACGGGGCTGGGCGAATCGTTTTTTCATGCTGGGCAAATGGGGATACCGACCCGACGAATCGGGAGACGCGGCGACCAAGTTGATTTTCCAGACGTTTCTCCTGCAAGGTGAGCGCTGGCAATCGCTTGGCCGAGTTTGAGCGAAACAAATCCTTGAAAATCGACAACCCGCCAAAATGCTAGCCTTTGACGGATGATTCATAACCCCAATTGGGAGGGGCTATTTGCGCAAAATTTGGGGAATGAGATGCTTCGCTTCGTCACTGCGGACGATCGTGCGATCGGGGCCAAGAGCAATCCCCAGCCAGCCATCTTCGATGGTGCATTGCGTAATACACAGGTCTGCCATGCGGGGATGTTCGACGATTGCCGGTGGCACGAGGTTGAGTGTCTTTTCGCGCGATAATATTTTACTAAAGATGCCGCGCAGGGCGAACTCCGCTTTGCCTTTGTACGCTTCGCCGTCCAGGTCGATGATGCCGTCGCGCGCGAGCTTGACGATGCGGCCGTAGACTTCGGGCTTATAAGTCGTCGAGATTTCAAAATCGTGCCAGCTTCGCGAACCTTGGCGGAGTTCTTTGATCGCCATGGTCAGCCGCAACTTGTCTTCGTCGCCACGGATGCGCACCGGATCTAGATCAGCAAACGTAATTTGCACGCCGTCGGGCAGGTCTGCCGGCAGTCTCGGTTCTGGGCGGCTCAATCGCTTGGCCAAGTGTCGATACAGTTCGGGCAACTCGAACGAACGGCCAGAAAGTTGCAGTTGATCCAGCGCATTGTTGAGCGCCGATTCGTGAATTTGCACGCTCGCCAGACTATCGGAAGGCGCTTGCGGCCGCGCCGTGTGACTGCCGAGTTGGTGCAGTCCGGCCAGCCGCAGCCGCAGCGTCGCGCGCTCGGCCGCGGTTTCCATCGAAATCGGGTCGAGGTCCAGGCCCAAATTTGCCAAAGGTCCAAGTATTTCTCGCCGCACTCGATCCTCGACGTCCTGCAAACGCTTGTTGACTTCGAGATTCACGCGCTCGCCGGCCCGCGCAGCCACTTTTTCACGCGATTCCCAACGGGCTTGCTCGCGCATTTCGTCGTATTGCGAGGCGGCATAGTTGCGGACCATTGGTCCTACCAGCGGAATGCCATCGAAATTTGTGCGTACTCCGACCAACTGCGAACGGGTGTCGGCTTCAGTCGAGGCCTGACCGACGCCGAGTCCTTGCTGGTCGAGCAGGACCGCCTTTCGAACGATGAAATGGGCCGAACCCCGGTTGTTCATGGTTGCCGGACCGCTGGAGGATTGTGTGCGCGAGAAAACCATGCCACATGCTTCGAGCCACAGGTGGATGCGGCGTGTATCGGGGATTAGCTTTACTTGGAATTCGATCGTGTTGACACTCTGCCCTTGCACCGACGCACCAACAATCACTTCGGCGACTTGGTCATAAGTGGTCATGGGCGGGGGCGCCAGACGCTGGAGCAATTCCTTGGAAAGCGCCGCGCGAATGTTGGCGTTGCGGTAATGATTCTCGATGTGGCTGGCCAGTTCTCGATCGGTCGCGTCGCCAGACCAGTTCAATCGTTGCTGAATTTCGACCAGGGCAACCGCGTCGCTCGATCGCCGGCTCGTCTCGTACCGCTCAATGTTCACCAGCAGTTCCCGATTGTCGGTCGGTTCACTGGCCAGACCGTGCAATTGCTCGGCCAGCGATCGAACCGTTTGATCCCCCAACACACGGCGCTGCGCCGGTGTGGCTTCGACGGGGGACAACAAATTGAGAATGCGCCGGGCGGAGATTCTAACCTCGTCGCTTGAAGCGGATGATCCAGCCGATGCCAACCGTGCAATTTCGTCGAGCGCCAAATATTTTGCCCAGGCATCGCCGTGCGCGATCGTATCCAAATAGGTTCGTACACCAGCGGCCGTATTGACCAACTTGGTGCGCCGCTCGTCGCCGCTGAGCACGTTAGCAAACGTCGTGCCGTGGTCGCCGGCTTTTGCCGTCAATTCCCAGGCCAGCAAGCGACGCTGCAAGGCATATTGCGCTCGACGAAGCTCAGCCGCGGCATATGGATCATGCACTTCGCCGGCAACTCCGTCGGCTTGCGCGGTCACTGTTTGTAATTGTGCGACGATCGCCAGCGAGTCCCTGGTTTCGTCGATTGGCGTGGCCGCCAGCGATTCGCACAATTCCTTGGCGGCAATCGCCCATTCGCGGCATTCCAGGGATTGCGAGAGTCGTTCCAGTTGATGGAGCAGGCTTTCCGGCAAGGGCCACGTAACCGCGGGAATCGCCAGGAGTTGGCCCGAAGTGAGCGTGCGTCGGATTAACACCGAGGCCAGCCTTGATTCGCCATCGCAAGCAGCATCGGTGTGGGCACCGACCAATGATTGTGACGACGATGGTTGAATCGCAGCCTTTGCTTCCCGTTGTTCGGCAAGAAATCGCCGCGCGTCGGCAATTTTTTGCGACACCAATTCGGTCCAAGGCTTGACTGCTGCAAATTCGTCGACGGGGTCGGCATGGGTCGCAACGGTTGGCAGCCCCGCCGTGGGCGGCAAGGGTGGAATATGGCGATCGACGGGTTGCTGGTCCGTCTGATGGGCGACAGCGCTCTTCGATTCTGGCATCGGCGGCACAATAACGGGCCGCACCGGCATTGGCTTCGGCTGCATTGCCACGTTGTGGTGCGCCGGATTACTGGGCCGGTGGTCAATTTTGGCGACCTGCCACCTGCGGGGCACGGCCACGCTCAGCACAAACAGACCTGCTAGCACCAGCAAATACGGCCACCACGGACTACGGCGTTCAGACGACATAGCTACGATTGCTCCAATGTTGCAGCACTTTGCATGGCGCGAATCCCATCGCCGACCTACCGGGCAATCCCATTCGACGATGAGAGACGCCTCGACAGGCACGCGCACCTGTCTCGCCATTCCGTAAGATCGGAAGTCTGCGAACCAGCAATGGAATCAGAAAGTCTTAAATTTTCGGGCGTTCCGGTGGCGCAAAGATTGCGGACGCCACAGAATGCAAATATGACGCGTCATGAATAAAAACGCCGGAATCCACTGCTATATTCCCCCAAAATACCGCTGGCGATCGCGCAGGGCAGACGAATCCTCTGCCCGGTCATGGACGATGGATACCTCGAATTGCGCGTAAGGATGCAGTGGCGGCGGCAAGATTTCCGGCGGGATGGCTCCGAATTGGAACCGCCGTGGTAGGGCCAAGGAGTCACAATATCCTTGCGGCCCAACGAAAACTTTCCCTAAAATGCCGCCTTCAAATCGACGTTGGATTGCCACCATGAAAGGAACCTCGATGGCCAAGCCGCCCAAAAACGCAATTAGCCCCACTCGGCAGGCAGACTACCCCGAGTGGTATCAACAAGTGATCAAAGCCGCCGACTTGGCCGAAGTTTCGCCGGTTCGAGGCTGCATGGTCATCAAGCCCTGGGGCTATGCGGTGTGGGAGAACATCCAAAAAGCGCTCGATCGGATGTTCAAAGAGACCGGGCACGAAAATGCGTATTTCCCACTGTTCATTCCGCTCAGCTTTTTAGAAAAGGAAGCGCAGCATGTGGAGGGCTTTGCCAAGGAATGCGCAGTGGTGACGCACCATCGACTCGAAGCCGGACCCGATGGAAGACTTGTTCCAACAGGGCCGCTGGACGAGCCGCTGGTGGTGCGGCCAACCAGCGAGACAATCATTGGCTCGATGTACGCCAAATGGGTGCAGTCGTATCGCGACTTGCCGATTTTGATTAATCAATGGGCGAACGTCGTGCGCTGGGAGATGCGCACACGACTGTTTTTACGCACGGCGGAGTTCCTTTGGCAAGAAGGTCACACAGCCCACGCGACCAAGGCAGAAGCCGTCGAAGAGACGCTGAAGATGCTCGACGTTTACGCAACCTTTGCCCAGGATTTCATGGCCATGCCGGTCATCAAAGGCGAAAAGACGGCCGGCGAACGGTTTCCTGGCGCGGTCGATACCTACGCGATTGAAGCGATGATGCAGGATCGCAAGGCGCTGCAGGCAGGCACTTCCCATTTTTTGGGACAAAATTTTTCGAAGGCGCAAGAGATCAAGTTCTTATCCAACGAGGGGCGCGAAGAATACTGCTGGACGACTTCGTGGGGCGTCAGCACGCGGCTCGTCGGCGGACTGATTATGACGCACGGCGACGACGATGGTCTCGTCCTGCCGCCGCGGCTTGCGCCATTGCACGTCGTGATCTTGCCAATCTTCCGCTCGGACGATGAGAAATCGTCCGTGATGGATTTCTGTCGAACGTTGGAGGCGGAATTGAAATCGCAAGCGTACGAACGTGAGCCGGTGCGCGTTCATATTGACGCCCGCGACTTACGAGGCGGCGACAAGGCCTGGCAGCATGTGAAGCGCGGCGTGCCGATTCGATTGGAAATTGGGCCGCGCGACATGGCGGGCGACTCCGTGTTCATGGCGCGGCGCGATCAGCCGAGTGAAAAGTCAAGTGTGGCGCGAGGTCAATTTGTGGCCAACATTGGCGCAACCTTGAAAGAGATCCAAGCGAACCTATTCCAGCGGGCGCTCGAACATCGCACGGCGAACACGCGGAGAATCGACAAGCTTGACGAATTCAAAGCCTGGTTCACGCCAAAAAACGCGGATTCGCCAGAGATCCACGGCGGCTTTGCACTAAGCCACATCAGCGAATCGCCCGAAGCACTGCAGGTGCTGGGCGAGATGAAAGTGACCATTCGCTGCCTGCCGCAAGCCGGCGCAGTCGATGGCTGCGAGCCAGAGCCAGGCAAGTGCATCGTCACGGGGCAGCCAGTCGAGCGACGGGTGGTGCTCGCGAAGGCGTATTGAAAAGGATGACTGCTGCGCCTTCGGACAAACTGCCCGTAGATGCGAAAGCAAAGTCGTCTCATGGCCGTTCAACGCCGCTGCGACAGGCCTCGTGACGATTATTGCAATGAAGCAGCAAGCACTCCTCCAATGATTTCGTCAGACTTCACGGATCGTCGCAGCGGTGTTCTTGGAGATGCCTCGTTTTCGTATGCCGCTCCCCTGTTTTCCACCATGTCTCGGACGGTGTGCAATCACTATTTCCGCGCCCGTTTGTGTCGCAGCGGCAGCCAGGCGCCGTTTTCGGCGCTTGAAGCGACGCACTGTTGGATGAAATACATCCCCTCTACCCCATCGTTGACGTTGGGATAGATCGTATCGACCGTCGGAAATTTGTGGCCGCCAGCTCGCAGCACCATGCTGTCGAAGGCGCTGCGGTAGACGTTGGCAAACGCCTCGAAAAGCCCCTCGGGATGTCCACTTGGCAGGCGGCAAGCGGCTTTGCCAGAGTCGTTGGTATACGGGGCATTCGGATCGCGGGTGTAGAGGGCGTGCGGGTGACCGTTGCGGCGCAGCCACATTTTGTTCGGATCTTCTTGATGCCATTCGAGGGCGCCTTTGGAGCCGTCGATTTCAATCCATAAATCGTTTTCGCGGCCGTGGCTGATTTGAGAAGCCGTCACGGTGCCGAGCGCGCCGTTTTCGAATCGCACGATGGCACAGCCATAATCGTCGAGCGCGCGGCCCGGTTCAAAAATCTTCAAGTGAGCGCTCACCGATTCCGGCAGCAAGCCCGTTGTATAACGAGCGAGGTTATAGGCGTGTGTCGCGATATCGCCAAAGCACCCGGCCGCGCCACTCTTTTTCGGATCGGTTCGCCAGGCGGCTTGCTTTTGATCCTGCGATTCGAGCCGCGTCCGCAGCCAGCCTTGAATATAAAAAACGCGAACGGCATTAATTTCCCCCAACTCACCATGGGCGATCATTTCGCGCGCCTGGCGCACTAAGGGATAACCTGTGTAATTGTGACTTACGGCGAACACGACGCCGCTCCGATCGACCGCATCGGCTAACTGTTCGGCCTGCGGCAAATCGAACGTCATCGGCTTGTCGCAAACCACGTTAAATCCCGCCTCGGCCGCGGCTTTGGCGATTTCGAAGTGCGTGTGGTTCGGCGTGGCGACGGAGACGAAGTCGACGCGCTTGTCCGCCGGTAATGCCTTTTCTGTGTCGATCAACTCGCGATAAGAGCCGTATGCTCGGTCGGCAGGGATATCGTAATCGGTGGCCGAAGCTTTGGCGCGTGCCGGATCGCTCGAAAGAGCGCCGGCCACCAAAGCCGCTCGATTGTCGAGCACGGCGGCCGTGGCGTGGACGCGGCCGATGAAGGCCCCTTGGCCGCCGCCGACGAGGGCCATTCGTAGTTTGCGATTGAGTGCGCCGTTTGTGGGCATGGTCGATGCTCCGGAATCTGAGTTTTTGGGGAAATCAATGACGTGAAGTGTCGAGTCCGTGTTTTAGCAAATCTGGCGCGGCAGCAGTAGTCTTGCCGCCTCAGCCCGCAATTTTCCGCGCGCCGTGAAACGGTGATGGTTTTCGCGGGCGCCAAACCGGAAAGCGTCGGCGGAGCGGCGATTCACGTCGCTTCCAAGATCTGCTGCAATTTCGCCAGCGAGCGGGTGAGCATGACGCGGATCGCGCCGTCGGTCTTGTTAAGCTTCTCGGCGATTTGCTTCGACGGCAACCCTTCGAGATAGCGCAGCTTAAGCGCTTCGCGGTGCTCTTCCGGCAATTGGTCGAGAGCAGACAGCAAGCGCATCTGACGCTGATCGCGCGAAAAAGCCTGGCTGGCGGTCGTCATGCTGGCCACGAGCAGATTGATCAGGCCGCCGCGGCTGGTGTCGACGCCCCCTGCATTGAGCGAGACTTCTCGACCGGCGTCCCGTTTTTGGCTGCCGAAGAAACGACGATGCGCATCAATGATCCGCCGCTCGGCGACCTGGCAGAGCCAATTGAATGGATCGCGCTCGTTCAGATCGACGTCGCCCAGCGACCGCACCGCTTCAGCGCTCACATCCTGAAACAAATCGTCCGGCTCAATCTTGCGACGCAGGCCGGCCCCCAATCGCCGTTCGAGAAAGGCCATCAACTGCGGGCGACGAGCGACGAGAAACTCACCCAGTGCATCGGCGTCGCCGGCGCGGACGCGGATGACCAAACCGTCGTCGGCTATTTCATCGGGCGGCATAAAGATTGCGCGTCCAGAAAACCACCGATCTATGAGAACAACCCAGGCGTCATCGTAGCGGTTTATGCGAGAAATGCAAACTGCCGCGCCGACTGAGCCAGGGCCTTTCACTTTTTCACAAAGCCAAGTTTGGCGAGGAGGCGAGGGACTTTGAGGGCATTTTTTCGTAGGGCGGCAGCGATGTTCTTTACGCCTTCGGCACGAAGCGCGGCGATTACCCCGT